>NZ_JAUNXX010000046.1 GCF_030539555.1 Methanobrevibacter sp.
GAAGGAAATGATAAAAAAATTAAAAACCAATTAAAATATAATCCATAAATATAATTAAAAACTGCTCAATCAAAAAGCCAATATGCTCAATCAAAAATTGACAATATTGCACATATACAGTATTCATGATTCAAAATTTTATCAGATACAAATAAATAAACAATATCTATTTTACTAACCTTTTAACAAATATATTCTTAATGAGCATTAAAGAAAAAGGTTATGTTAAATCTGAAAGTAACATGAGAAAACCTTATGTTATTTTAATTGGCAGCGCATCCGGAATTGGAAAATCCACAATAGCAGCAGAACTAGCCAAAAAATTAAATATAAAACATTTGATTGAAAGTGATTTCATTAGAGCGGTTGTCCGTGGAATAATTGGAAAAGAATATGCACCAGCACTTCACAGCTCATCTTATGATGCATATAAACATCTGAGAAATAAAAATCGCTACGAGGATTACGGGGACTTGGTGTCTGCGGGTTTTGACGAACATGCATCTTATGTTATTCCAGCACTTGAAAAGATAATCCAAAGAGCAATAACAGACTATGATGACATAATAATTGAAGGTGTTCATCTAGTTCCAGGATTGATTGACATTGAACAATTTAGAGACTATGCAAACATCTACTTTTTCATATTGAGCTCTGATGAGGAATCACACAAAGAAAGATTTGTAAAGAGAGCCATACAAATCCAAAGAGGTGGAAAACAACTGGATTTCTTTAAAGAAAATAGAATTATCCATGATCATCTGTTAAAACAAGCCGAGAAAAATAATGTTGACATCATCAAATCAGAAACAATCGAAAAAACACTTGACAACATCCTTTCAATAATCAACAAAGCCTGCACTACAATCAAACTGACAAATACTGTGGATGAACTGGAAGATGTCATCAACATCATTATTAAACAGAATAACGGTTCACTTGAAAAGGTTACCTACCAAATTCCTGGATTTAAGGAACCTTTAGTCAGAAACATTAACGTTAGTGATGTGAATTCCGCTGAGAAGTTTATAAAAAACATTAACGAAAATAATGATAAAAAAGAATACTTGTCAAAATTATATGATTTATCCGATTATAGAAATACCGTCATTTGCGCTTCCAATCAAGAGAAAATAGATGAAATCATTGAAGAATTGAAAAATAAAGGATATGTTTTAAATGAATGAAGAAGAAATTAATGAAATGATTATTAAATGTCCAACATGTGGAATTGAAGGCGTTGCCAAATCAATAATGAAAGAACTTGAAATACCTCACTTCGGTAAAGTCCTAGAAACAACTATACAATGCCCATCCTGCGGATTTAGACATAGCGACGTTATTGCTTTAGAACAGAACGACCCTGCAAAATACATTCTCGAAATTAATAAAAACAATTTGTCTGTTAGGGTTGTGCGATCTCAGTCAGCCACAGTCATCATTCCAGAAGCTGGCGTTAAGGTGGAACCTGGACCAAAATCAGAAGGATTCGTTACAAATGTTGAAGGTGTGTTAACACGCTTTGAAAGTGCAGTCATTAAAGCTTTGAATTTATTTGATGATGAGGAATCACAAATTAATGCAAAGAAGACTTTAGAACACATTAGGGAATTGAAAAAAGGAAATGGAACTGCTACATTGATTATTCTAGATCCATTTGGACAAAGTAATATCGTAAGTGAAAAAGTGGAAATATTGGAAATTCCTGAAGAGGAATTAAGTCAATTAAAAACAGGTTTTAGTCAAATTGAAGATAATTAGAAAGAAGAATTATTCTTCTTCCTCTTCATCGTCGTTTGCTGAGAAACTTACAAATGAATCTTCTTCAACAACGTCTTTTAATTTTAAGGTTTTTTGAACATCCATAGCTAATGCATTACAGTCAGCTTTAATAGCTTCTAAATGCAATAAAATTCTTTCTTTTTCTTGATTGATTCTTTCTATGTTAGTGTATGGATAAGTTGATTCTTTAAGCATTTCGTATTCTATTGTAGTGTATGGATAATCATTTAATTGTTTACATACATTTTTTAAAACGTCACCTAAGAATTTGTTCATTTCAACTTTTACTCTTTCCCTAATCATTTTGTCATCATCTAAATTTTCTTTCATTAGACGAACAACTTCAGCTTTAGCGAAAGGCAATTTTTCTTCATCTTCTTCGATGAATTCTTCGGAAGTTTCTTCCATCATTTCTTCTTCAGACATAATATACACTCCATTTCAATTAATTAAGAATATTGGTCTATGCGTAATTTTTCTAAAAAAATTATCAATACATCAATATCTAAATAAATATTTATTCAAAGTTCTATATAAATGTATTGATTTAATTAGAGAAATGAAGAAGTATTCGACTATTTTTTAGAGCAACTTATAAAATAATTATAGGGAAAATTAATAATTTTGATAGTTGCAAAATTTTGAAAAATTGTTTTAAAAAAATAAAAAATAGTAGCATAAAAGCTACTTTAAACTATCTTTTCTTTGAAATATTACCTCCTAAAAAAATCATAGAAAAAATAAGGGAAATCAATAAAACAGCAAAAGAATTACCTGTTGA
Source organism: Methanobrevibacter sp. (assembly GCF_030539555.1). Lineage (GTDB taxonomy): Archaea > Methanobacteriota > Methanobacteria > Methanobacteriales > Methanobacteriaceae > Methanocatella. The sequence goes on from NZ_JAUNXX010000046.1 coordinate 2,564, forward strand.
ATGATTCTTATCTAATGTGCCATAAACTTTATTGTTTTCAGATTTTTTAGGATTATTCTGATGTGGATTTGGATTATCGAATTTTTTAGTGGAATTTTGCGGAACATTTTCCTTTTCTGTAACGTTAACAACAGATTCATCTTTGTTATTCTCCTGATTGTAGTCAAAAGTTTTAGTTGTTACGGAAACCACATTTTTAACTGTTCCGGAGGCAGTTGCCAATGCTTTAATAAGCATTTCTGCGGATTCCCCTTTAGCAAGTGAATCAATTGACCATGTTTTAGTTGAATTATCGAATGTTCCTTTTGAAACCTTAACTGATTTGAAAACTAATGATTTATCGGAAATTTCATCAACTTTTACACTTCTAGCCCTATCAGGACCATTGTTAGTCAATTTAATTGAATAAGTAACAATATCACCAGTTTTATAATTATACTTGGACACTGTTTTAGTTATAGATAAATCACAGGCAGGAGCCACATTTATTGTTTTTTCAAAGTTATTATTGGAAGTATCGGGATCAAATTCATTTCCCCAGATACTTACAATGTTTTTGAAAGTGCCTGTCTGTGAAACTCTACAAATTATTTCCAATTCTTTTTCATCACCAGCACGTAAGTCTCCAACATTCCAACATCCATCAGAATCAACATATTGACTAGATTCTATTAATGTCAAACCTTTAGGTAGGGAATCTCTAACAAGAACTCCAGTTGCATCATTTGGACCATAATTATTAATGATTATTGTCCATTTTACAATATCGCCATAATTCGGATTAGAGTTGTTTACATTTTTCTCAACACCCAGATCAGCAACCGGAACCACACTAATAAATTCAGAATCATTATTGTTTGATTCGTTTAAATCGTATTCAGTTGAATTTGCAAAAGCAACGTTTGAGATTTCTCCAAGACTATTGACAAAGCATGAAATATTTAAATATGCGCTTTCATGACTATTTAATTGACCGATAATCCATTTATCCCCAATGAAGTCGCCTTTAGTGGAAGTATAATCTTCAAAGATTAATCCGTCATCCAATAAATCATATAAGACAACATTTGTTGCTCTATCCGGACCATTGTTTTTAATAGAAATCATCCAAGTTATTGGCTCACCGAAATACGGATTTTTGTTTGAAACTTCCTTAACAACTTCCAAATCAACAGTTAAGGGAACATGAATTGTTTCGCTGTCATGATTGTTTGTAGGGTCAGGGTCCACTTCATCAGCTGAAATTGAAGCAAAATTTGTAATATTCCCTGTTTTGTTTACAATACAAACCATCTCCAATGTCTGTTCCTCTCCGTTTTCCAAGCAACATACTGCCCAAACGCCATTGTCATAGACCCCTTTGCTTGCTTCAACATCAAGCAATATTAAACCTTCAGGCAGAACATCACTAACAGATACTGAAGTTGCCTTGTCAGGACCATTGTTTCTAGCAATTAAAGTCCATTTTATGAGATATCCATAATATGGATTTACATCATCAACCATTTTGACAATTTCAACATCTGCAGTTTTATTAATATCCACTATCTCCGAATCGTTATTGTTTGACAAATCATAATCGAATTCACGAGCGGAAACTGAAACGTTGTTTTGAATTATACCTGTTGCATTGACACTGCAAATGATATCTAACTTGACAGAAGCATCAGGATTTATTTGGCCGATATTCCATCTACCGTCATGATGATTATATTTACCATTACCATTATCACTGACCCATATTAATGATTTAGGAAGAACATCGATTGCCATTGCATCATTAGCAATATCCGGACCATTATTTCTAACAACAACAGTCCATGTTACATATTTACCGTAACTAGGATTAGTATCATTGACTGTTTTAATTACTTCCAGGTCAGATGCCGGATAAATTAAAATTGATTCCTCATCACGGTTATTAGTTAAATCCCAGTCATATTCATTTCCAGTAATATTTGCAACGTTGATATATGTTCCAGTGACCTTTACTTTAGATATTATCTCCAAAGTTACTTTTTCACCAACTGCCAACTGCCCCACATTAATTACACCATCTGAATAGCTTCCTTTACCCAACCGGGAATTAACATAAATAAATCCTTCAGGCAAAATGTCTGTTACAATAACTCCAGTCGCATTATCCGGACCATTATTTTTAACAACAAGGGTCCATTTGACCAAATCATTGAAGTTAGCATTAGTTACATTGACTGATTTTACGATGGACAAATCAGATGATGGAGAAACTCTGATTATCTGTGATGCATTATTATTTGTTAAATCATAATCATATTCACGTCCTGTAACTGATGCATAATTTGCAATAACTCCTGTTGAGTTGACACGACTAACAATATTTAATCTGACTTCGCCATCAACATTTAAAGTACCAATATTCCAAATACCTGTGTTATGATTGTAATTACCATCATTACTAACCCAAATTAAAGATTTAGGAAGAATATCTTTTGCTACAACATCATGAGCAACATCAGGACCATTATTTTTAACAACAAGGGTCCATTTGACCAAGTCATTGTAATTCGGAGAAGTGTTATTGACTAGTTTAATTATCTGTAAATCAGAAGTTGGGGGTACATTAATACTTGCATCGTCATGATTATTGGTTAAGTCAATATCATATTCATTAGAAGTCACATTAGCATTATTGGTTATCTCACCAGTTTTATTAACGATAGTGTATATGTTAATAATCCTAGTTTCACCTACATCCAAATCACCAATTGCCAAACTTCCAGTTGCCGGATCATAATTACCTCCACTGTCATCACGTAGATAAATTAAACCTTCAGGAATTACATCTGTCACTACAACTCCAGTTGCTTTATTCGGACCGCCATTGGTAATGGTTAAAGTCCAAACAACCACATCTTCGAAATTATAATTTTCACTGGAAGATACTTTTCTAATTTTACTATCTATAGCAGAAGTGACAGTGAAAATTGTTCTATTGGATATTGCTTTGTAATAAGTGTCTTCAAAGTGTTTTGCAGTTACATAATATTTTCCTGGCGCCAAATTGTTTAATTGGGCTGAAACTTCACCAAGATAATCGGAATTTAATGTATCACTGTAAATTAAAGTACCATCATCCTTTTCAACAGTCAATTCAATTTCCATATTATACTCCCTGTCATCCTGATATAGCCTTCCATTGTCTGTTGCTCCATTGAGAGGAGATTCACCATCAACTTTGATTTTGGAATAGCTTGCAGCATTATAAATTGCATTGGATACTGCCAAATCGCCATATCTCGCAATATTATTTCCCCCATGAATAATAGAAGAAATCTCTTCAGTTTCACCACAATAAATGTTTTTGGCAAAGATCGGTAATGCATAAACCCATGCCTGATTCTGATACATGGTATTGTTGACAAATACCAGTTTTGAACCAGATTTATCATAATAAACCGCACTTCCATTTCTTGCAGTATTATAATAAAAGCTATTGTCTTCAATGTTTGTTCTTGTACTGTTTACATAGATTGCACCTCCAAGACCATCAGAATATTTATTCTTATCCGGAATTGCACTGTTGTTTCTGAATGATGAACCTACAACTGTAGTGTTCTTACCTTTGATGAATACTGCACCACCATCTTTTTCAGCAATGTTACCTTTAAAACTGGAATCTTTCACAACAACCGTGAGTGCATCAGTGTTGATTGCACCCCCATTTTTGGATGCATGGTTATTGTAAAAATTACAGTCATCTATTTCAATGTTTCTTCCGTTCAATTGAGCTGCACCACCCAGTGGAGCATTATTATTTTTAAAAGTACAATTTACAATGTTCAAAACCATTGAATGTTGCAAAATGAGACCTGTTGATAGTGCTCCACCAAATTCTTTTGCAGTGTTGCTTGAAAAAGTACAGTCCTTTATTGTACCTGAAGCGTGATAGGTTAAAGCTCCACCTTCATCAGCGGAGTTATTGATGAACTTGCATCCTTTGTATACAACTCCATTTCTGATACATCCTGCACCTCCGTGAGTATGGCCCACTTTTGAATTTACTGAATTGCTTCTAAATGTGCAATCAGTAACATATCCCTTGTAATCATCTTCATCCATTCCCAATTGAATCGCACCACCATAGCAGTCCACTCCATAAGTGTCATCGACTCTATTCAATGTAAACGAACAATTTGTAATTTTTGTATTTTTTCCATATAACGCTAAAGCTCCTCCTGCACGGTTTGCGACATTCGAGCTGAATTTGCAATTTTTAACTGTTGTAGATTTTGCAACTGTCGAATTATAATCAGCACCTAGAGCACCGCCTGCACCGTATGCATGATTCTTTTGAAAAACACAATTATCTATTACTACACTGTTTCCTTCAAGATAAATCGCTCCTCCTCTAAATGCATATCCATTAATAAATTTCAGATTGGTGAATGTTGATCCACCGCCATTCTTTGTAACTGATATGATGCCCACAGAATTTTTTCCATTTAGAGTAGCTGAAGTTCCGGAAATGAAATCCAGCCTTTTGTTAACCACAATTCCATCATTGTTACTTTCAGATACAAAATTACCGTTTAAATAAATTTTATCTCCTGCACTTGCCCTATCTATTCTATTCTGAATATCACTAAAAGTACCTCCATTCAATACATAAGATCCAGTCAAAATTTCATTTTCCCGACTATTGACTGCGCTCAACAACCTATTTTCCTGATTATCAACTGTACTTGCCAGTTCATCGTGAGAATTTTCTAGCGTATCTTCGACATCTAATCCAATTTCCATTCCACTACCAGTTTCATTTAAATCCACAGCATAAGAGTCATCCATATTCAACCCAAATGTTGCAAATATTAAACAAATAAATAGCATTGAAATTAGGAAATTTTTGCCAGTAGCTATCTTTTGAGTCTTTTTTAACATTTAATCACCTATTTGAGGACGATGATTACTGCTATTAATTAACAAAAGCTATTAACCAGCAATTAAACTTTTTATTTTACTTAAAATTTTAAAAAGAACATTCAAAACCAATAAAATTTTATAAAATACTCCAAAAATTATTAGAAAAACTATACATTAGCACACTAACACAACATATTTTTAACAAATATCTGCACAAATTTTAAAAGTACCATAATTTTACGGACAAAAATAAACTTTTTTAAAATCTTGCCAAATTTACTCTAAAATAAAAGATAACCTCCTTTAAATCCTCAAAATGATTATTAAACGATGATATATTTAAATTTTTTCTAAAAAATAACAACAATTTCTTATTTAAATAAAATAATTGATTTAATAATAAATTTAAATTTGCAACATGAAAAAAAATATTTTACTGATAAAAAAGATATAAAATTATAGAAAAAAGTTAAGGTAATGGACATGAGAAAAAAAATTGCAATATTTCTAATGGTTTTATTATTAGTTGCTCCAGTCATACAAGACGTAAGCGCAACTAAAACTGTTTTTATTACAACAGACAACATCGTTGATCATGATTTCGATGTTGGATTAATAAATTCCATAAAAAACTATGTACAGGAACTTAGTGGTGGAGAACTCCAAGTTGTTATTGACAATCAGGCACCCAGACCAGGGGAAGGTTACCGTTCAATAGCTGTGACAAGTGATGTGAGCATTGATTTGGCAGCATCTGATGCTGGAAACTACTTGCAACTTGCCAATTATAGTGCAAATTCAGATAAACAAATTGTTTTCGTTAATATTGGAGATTATGATTTAGACAATTCTTCAAATTATCTTAGAAGAGCATGGGACGACAATTACACAAATGAAAGTTTTGCAGGAGTACATGACCCTGGAACACTTCTTAGAAATGCAGGAATATTCTATGTTCAACCAGCAAAAGAATATCCTGATTACTATCATGACGGAATTTTAGATAAATACGATGATGAAATGGCAAAGAAGATTTCACAGGAAATAGTTGACATCATCAATACACACGACAATGATACAAAAGTCTTTAGCGACGAACTAGTCGTTAAAAATAATATTCCACCTAAAGGCATGGCAGATGCTGCTAAGGAAGTTGTTAACAGTGATGATAAAGAATTAAAAGGCCCTTTTGGAGCATATACCGGTCCGCAATTATTATATCAAACAAGTTCATATTTAAATGGCAATGGTTTGGATATTCCAAAAGCTTATAACGAACCGGAAAATCCTATGGGAATATCATTCTTAACTAGAGACACTTATTCTGTTTATGATTATTTCAAAATGGCTGGAATCGTTAGAAATTATATGGACGAACATGGACAAGCACCGGACTCAATTGAATACGAAGGAGCACATATCGGATATTATGATTTATTATATAACTTTGCAAAAATAACCCAAAATCATACTGATACTGCACACATGGGCTTTGAAAGCGAGTATCACTTCGATAAAGTAAATGATTCATTCTTACTCCATATCTTCCCATTCATATTAATACTATTCATATTATTCCTTGCATATTTAGGTTATAAAAAAATAAGGAGATTTAAATAAAATAAAAACTAAATATTAAATGTTCATTGAATAAATGAATTAATTTTTATTAGTATAGAAGGGAAAATTTATGAAAAGATATATTGCAGAATTAATAGGAACAATGGTTCTTGTCTTATTCGGATGTGGAAGTGCAGCCATAGCAGGCACTGTTTTAGGTAATCTTGGAATTGCAATGGCATTTGGTTTATCTATAGTAGCTATGGCTTATGTCATCGGAGACATCTCAGGATGCCACATCAACCCTGCTGTTTCAATAGGTATGTGGATTGATGGAAGACTTGAAACAAAAGACTTAATTTTGTACATTGTATTCCAATGTATCGGTGCAATAATTGGTATTGCTCTTCTTGTTGCAATCATTAATTCAGCTCCAAGCCTTGGAGGATATGCTGTAACAGGATTAGGTCAAAACGGATTTGGATCTGCATCAAGTGTCGGTATAGACGTCGTAGGCGCAATCATTGTTGAAATTATCTTAACTTTTGTATTTGTATTCACAGTTCTCGGCGTTACCAAAAAAACAGAAAACGCCGCAGTTGCAGGTATTGTAATTGGTTTAACTTTAGCATTTGTGCACATTATGGGAATCCCATTAACTGGTACTTCAGTTAACCCTGCACGTAGTTTAGCTCCTGCATTATTCATGGGTGGACAAGCTCTCCAACAAGTTTGGGTATTCATCTTAGCTCCAATTGTCGGTGCAGTAATTGCAGGTTTACTATACAAAGGTTTAATATCAGAGGATGCTTAAATCCTCCTTTTTTTATTTTTTAAATTTTAATGCTTCCAATGTAAGTATATCCTTTTAATCTTTTAAAATCATTATTTATTTTAAATTCAAACGTTTTTTCATTTGCAACATACATATGGGCCAAAGCAATGCCTACATCGATTGGATTCCATTTTTTTACAAATTGTCTTTTGATAATATTCTGCTTCAATTGGTATACATCAAAACCATCTTCTGAATGTTTGAAATACCATGGCTGTGAATTAATTGCTGATGGTGCAAGTTGTGCCGGTTTCAAGCGATTATCCTCAAAATCACTAATTTCAGATAATTTTTTTCTTTTAAAATCATTAATATCACGTGTTTTATCCGGAGATTTTCCAAAAGAGATTACAATGACAAATTCAGAATCCTTTTTCTTCAAGGAAGCCAAACCCACCCAGCAACTTCCTATGTCAATGCTTTGCAGAAACAATGAAACTTGCTGGAATACGAAACCAATGTTAACTAAGTTAATGCTTTTTTTCTCACAAAAAAGCGCCAGATAATAAGGAGCAGACCAGCGAGTCTTTAAATTAACATCAAATTTTGTTAAAATTTCATATCTGAAATCAGCACTGCTCCTTAAAGGTTTTACATGAGATATGAATTCATGAATTGGACTCATCTCAATTTCATCATCCAAATACTTCCTGCAAGATTTTCTTAGATATATCTGTTCTTCCAAACTCATTGAAAATACTTATTGACTTACTCCTTATTAAAACTTAAATAATATCTAAAAGAAACATTATATATAAGGTGAATATATGAAAATTGTTGTTGCAATTGGAGGATCAATTTTACTAAAAGAATATAATTGTAAAAAATTCCAAGAATACAGTGCTATCTTAAAAGATTTATCCGAAGAACATGAATTATTCGTTGTTGTGGGTGGAGGAAAACCTGCTAGAGATTATATTGGGGTTGTTCGTGACTTAGGAGCCGGAGAAGCACAATGTGATGATATTGGAATTGAAGTAACCAGAATAAATGCTAAATTAATGCTTTCTGCACTTGGAGATGCCGCATATCAAAGAGTTCCACATAACTTCCAAGAAGCTTTAGAGTTCTCATCCAGTGGTAAAATCATTGTTATGGGTGGAACAGAACCTGCTCACAGTACCGATGCAGTTTCAGCAATTCTTGCAGAATACATTAATGCGGATAAACTAATTAACCTGACATCCGTTGATGGAATGTATACAAAAGACCCGAATAAATTTGATGACGCTGAACTTGTTCCGGAAATTACAGCAACCGATTTACTCGATTTTTTAAGCGGTAAAGATGTTAAAGCGGGAACTTACGAATTCTTTGATACAACTGCAGTTCAAATGATTAAAAGATCCAATTTAGAAACTGTAATTACAAACGGTTTTGAACCTGAAAACCTAATCAAAGCAGTTAACGGCGAAAAAATTGGTACCAAAGTCATAAATGAATAGGTGGTCAAGTGGATAATCTCATAGACATCGGTTTAAACCTGATGCACAAATCTTTTAGAAATGATCGAGTGGAAATTATAGAAGAAGCTAAGAAAACAGGAGTTACACAGTTCATAATCACTGGAACTAATGTGCATTCAAGTCAACTAGCTGCAGAATATGCATCAAAATATCCTGGAACTCTATTTTCAACATCAGGAGTGCATCCGCATGATGCGAAAACCTGCAATGGCCATACAATTAATGAACTGGAAAAAATATCCAAAAAAGACTGCGTTGTAGCTATTGGAGAATGCGGCCTTGATTATAATAGAAATTTTTCACCACAAGATTTGCAAAGAAAATGGGCCCAAGCACAAATTGAATTGGCCGAAAGATTAGATATGCCTTTATTCTTGCATGAACGTGAAGCGCACGAAGACTTATACAACATATTGAAAAAATATGATGTTGGTGAAAAATCAGTTGTTCACTGTTTTACAGGAACAAAAAAAGAAGCACAGAACTATGTTGATTTAGGTTGTTACATTGGAGTTACCGGATGGATTTGTGATATGAAAAGAGGAAGAGACTTGCAGGAAGCAGTGAGTGCCATTCCTCCTGAAAAATTAATGATTGAAACTGATGCACCATTCTTAATACCTAAAAACTTTGATAAAAAACCT
>NZ_JAUNXX010000016.1 GCF_030539555.1 Methanobrevibacter sp.
TTGCAGGTGATGTAGTCAGCCAAGAAATAATTACGGATGTGGCGAACGAGGAAATTTCTAGTGATTTAAATGACAATGAAATAGCTGGTGAAGCGGAAAGTGATGAAATAGCTATTTCGGATAATACTGATGAGGTTTCAGTAACCGGTTATGGAACATTTACTGAACTGAACAATTTAATTTCTAATGCTGGTTCTTCCCTTACATTGGATAAGGATTACATGTATGATCCTGATGTGGACAGTGAAAATTTAGGTGCCGGTGTTGATGTAAAAAACAGTATAATAATTTACGGTAACGGCCATACAATCTATGGTAACAGCGCCCGTATAATGTGGGTTTACTCTTCAGCTACCGTTGTAGGAATAAGGGACTTGAACTTTGTAAATGTATTTGACGGTGATGCTATCGCCGATTCAAACACTGAATATTTCACCAGGGGCGGTGCAATATATAACAAGGGAGGCCTTCTTTTAAGAGGCTGCACATTTGAATGCAATTTTGCAAGATATGGTGGAGCAATATATAATGAAGGTGTTCTTTATCTGAACGGATGTAATTTCACAAACAACTCAGCTGTCTCTGATGGTGGTGCAATATACAATAATGCTACTACACTTTTTGAAGGAGGTTCCACTGCCACTGAATGGTGCTGGTTTATGCAGAATTTGGCCGCATCATCCGGTGGAGCTATATATACAACTGATGACCTTTATGGAACCAATGCTGCTTTTTTAAATAATGTTGCTAAAAATGGGGGAGCTGTTTATAACGTCCAATCAAAAGCCGGTCTGCTTTCAAATTGTTATTTCTCTTTAAATAAAGCAACACAATATGGCGGTGCCACATATAATGCTATTGCAGAAGATTGTTATTTCTATGATGACAACAAGGTTACCAGCACTAATAATGGGCATGACATGTATAAAGGGGTAAACATTAATTCCCAAATTGACGGAAGCGGATCTTACCGCACAGTCAGTGTTGTTAAAACTTCAAGTCTGACAACCAAATCAAGTACTTTGGAATTTTCCAAAACTACTGGAAACACATTCAAGGTAGTTGTCACAAGCCAGTCCGGCAGTGATAAAATTAGCGGTGTAAAAGTAAAATTGACTATTGCAGGCAATAACTATACCGGAACAAGTAACAGTAATGGGGAAGTTGCTTTTTCCCTGCCAAGTTTAAGCTATGGAACCAATAGTGCTAAAGTTTCATTTAGCTATATGGATGGTGAAAAGACTTATGCAATTAAAGTCTCTCAGGGTCGCGCTACAGTACAGTTTGTCGGTAAGACTTCAATTAAATATGTTTTTGGAAAATCCGGTTCAGTCACATTAAGTGTCGCTGGAGGAAGTGTGCAGCAATCAGATATCAATGTTTTAGGCTACAGTGGAAACCCTAAAATCACATTTAACAATAATGTTGTCAAAATTTCCAATCTGCCTGTGGGAAGTTACACTTTAAGTGTCAAATCCACTCCGGACGAGTCCCATATATCTTCAACAGCCACAATTCCGATTGTTGTTGTAAAACCTACAGCAAAGATTACAGCTTCTAAAGTAACTACTTATTACAAAAGCGGCAAGAAATTCACTTTAAAATTGAAAGATTCCACAAGCAATAAAGTCATGGCTAATGTAAAAGTCACTGTTAAAGTTTATACCGGTGGCAGTGCAAAAGCCTATAAGCTCACCACCAATGGAAACGGTGTAGCTACATTCAAGGACGCTTCAAAATTAACTCCTGGTACCCATAAGGTTGTAATAAGTTATTCCAATTCAAGATACACATGCAAGTCCGTTACAACTTCTATTGTTGTAAATAAAAAAGCTTTAAGTATTTATGCTTCACCTAAGAGATATTCAACTTGCGGTGAAGTTCACATTAAGGTCAGTGACGGATCCAAACCTTTAAATGGTATAAAAGTCAACCTGAAAGTTTACACAGGAGGTTCATACAAACAGTACAATCTGATTACAGGTTTTGACGGTAAAAAGTATTTCACTAACGGTTGGGTACTGATTTCTTCTAACGCTTTTTCAGTTGGAAACCATCTGGTTAAAATCAGCATTGTAAGTCCTTATTATAAAGGAACTGCCTCATCCTATTTGGTAATTCCTGCATCCAGTAAAAAGAGTTCATTATATACTGGAGTAATGAGTAACGGTAGAACATATAAGGTATAAAGATTGATTATTATGGATAAAAAATATTTGATAATCATTATTGCGGTAATCGCAGCAATTGCCATAGTTGGGGGCTATTTCCTGTTGAACAATCAGCAGGATGTTGATAAGACCACTTTGGTGCTAAGTGATTCAGCATACATGAAAGTTCCGCTTTCTGACAGTGCAACCTCCAAAGCGGATAAAGACGGAATTTTTCGCTATGTGGATAAGGAACATGGACTGAACGTTACCACTTACAATTCCAATGTGTCAAAGGCAGCTGGTTTGACCAAAATGAACAAACTTAAAAGCGAATTGGAAACCGGTGCTAAACAAAGCAATGAAGGCAATGTAGTAGTATATGAAAAGGATGGTGTATACTCAATTTATATCAGAAATACTCAATCCAATGATACTATCCTATTGCAATCCACAGACAAAGATGCTTTACTTGAATGCTGGCAAAGCATTAAGTATCACGATCCTGCAGATTCACTTAAATTTGAAGATACTTCTTCTGTTGTAAACGTTACACAGGAAACACAAACTGCTGTTGCTGAGGCAAGTTCTTCTTCCTCATCATCATCCTCCTCTTCAAGTTCAAGCAGTGCCAGTAGCTCAGATACTTCTTCTGATTCCAGTTATAGCGGTTATAGTGAATCCAGCTATTTCTCAGATTCAGGCAGTAACAGTTATTCTGGCAGTGAATCAAGTTACTTCTCATCAGGTTCTGGTGGAGGTTCCAGTTCTGGTGGTGGATCAAGTTCAGGCGGTTCTAGCTATTTCTAATTTCAATTGAAAAGAGATTTTTCAAAATCTCTTATTTTATTTATTTTTTAATTATTTTTGATAAAATCGATGCAATTATCTATATTTGTGGGCGCTATTTTTAGGATAATGATTTCATGGCCTGTTTAATTAAATATAGATTTTAATAAATCAATCAATTGATGAAAGTAATCATTTGGTTCATGGATTCTTTAAGAATATTATAGGATAAATCCAAGCAATTATAAGAAAAATTTTTTGCTTTAATAAACTTTATTTAAAATCAAAAAGATATCTAAATATAATAAAGGTGTTAACATGAGGGGAAGTAATTTAAGACAATATATTGATGAATTTTTTGATGAACTGGTATTGTATGACGATTACTACAATGGTCATTACTATAAGATGCTTCTGAAAGCCGGAATTGATGTTTTTCTTGATAATGAAAACTCATATAATGCTTATGAAATCTACAGGACATTTTTCATGATTTATCAGATTACTGCTGAAAACAAATCCGATGAATCCAAGGAGATAAGCGTTGTTAAGGAACCGAACACTCTTCTTGATCTGGTTAAGATAATGAAGAAGTATGAGGAGAACACTGGGGATTTAATCGAAAAGCAGAGGGATCATTTTATCCATTCAGTCAATGTTTTCCTTTTGGGTTTGGCAATTTATTCCCAAAACAAAAGCTACAGGGATCAGTTCAGACAATATGTCCTTAAAAGCCCTTATGAAAAATACTACATGATTGACGGTGAGTTTTCCCATGAAGAGTTCCTGTACCGTTGGGGTGTGGCGGCTCTTTTCCACGATATAGGGTATCCTGTAGAAATCATCGGAAAACAGTTGAAAAAATTCATCAACGATGGAATCAAAAACATTTCAAGTTCATATAATGCAGATACTGCAATCGATTTTAAGGACTTCAATGAATTCAACACAATTGTCAAAATCGAACCTGATTTTGCAGACAAATACACTGAAGTCTATCCAAAGGCCAAATTCCTAAACCTGTTCAAGCCTACAGACATCATGGCCCATAAGATTGCAACTGATTTTAAGAGCGTGGATATAAATCAGGTCATAAAACACCTGGATTCATTTGTTGACATTATGGGCGACAGCGGTTTTATCGACCACGGATTTTTCTCATCAATTCTCGTTCTAAACTCTTATGGTTATCTCATGCAGAAATATGCAAAAAACCATGACTTCTTCTTCTACCCTATAGTCGACAGTGCAACAGCAATATTGCTTCATAACTACTATAGAAATGTCCTGCAGAAAAAGCCGTTCGAGTTAAAGGCATTGCATCCTTCCCAATCTCCGTTGGCATTCCTTCTGATTTTATGTGATGAGCTTCAGGAATGGAACAGAAGACCGTTTGGAGTTAAGGATAAGAAAAGAAGCCATGTGAATGAACTGTTATTGGACATTGATGATAGGGGAATGGATGTTCAATACATTGTAAAAGAAGGTTCAATAGGTCTCGGATTTTCAGAAGATAAGGAAGAACTGCTTAAAAATGTCCTATCCATAAGAAGTATATTCAGATTAGGTTTGAGAATCATCACTGACGTTGCCCAGGACAATATAATAAAAGAAATCGTTCATGGTGAAACAGAAGCGCCGGACATTCTGCTTAGAAATGTCGAAAACCTGGCCATTCAAATACACAATCAGTATGTCGAAACCACCAAACAGCAATACGAGGAAAAAATTGCCAATGGCGAGGAACCCGATGAGGAATTCATGGAAAAATACAACAACCTCCCTTCATTTGATGAGTTGACTCCGCAGCTTAAGATTGCCAACATCAGACAGGCCAGGTCCATTCCGGTCAAACTCAACATCATAGGCTGTGAGCTTGCAACTCAGGACGATGAGCGTGAGGCAATCCTTAAATTCTCAAAGGATGAAGTTTTGGATCTGGCCATTTTCGAGCACAGGGAATGGTGCGATGAAAAGATAGGTACCGGCTGGACATATGGTAAGGAGAAGGATGTTGATAATCTAATCACACCGTATCTGGTTCCGTGGGATGACCTGTCACCTGATATTCAGCAGTATGATATCGATCCTGTCAAAAATATTCCGAATTTAATGAAGTCTCTTGGTCTTAAAGTCGTCAGAACAAAAATCAGGCTTTTAACATTTGAGATGCACGATTTCTACTCCAAATACAACAAGGATGCAGGCCACTTCGACGACCTGCCTGATTACATCAAATATTCCAACTACAAGCAGACTGACTTCCTTGTTAAAATCGTATCAGAACTCGGCTATGACATGGTGGATATTGAAAGTTCAGGTGATGCGGTAACATCATTCGATGAGGATTCCATAGATTACCTTGCTCAAAGGGAGCATAATGCATGGTACAAGCTTAAGGTAAACTTGGGATGGAAATATGACTCAGTTAAGGATGAGGATGCAAAAACCAATCCTAACCTTGTTGAATGGGATCTTCTTGATTATGAAACCCAGGAGTTCAACAAGCGCACATTCAGAAACCTTCCGCAACTGTGTGAAAATGTAGGTTTGAAAATTGTTAAAAACTAGGGTGAGCCGATGACTCTCAATGACAGAAACATTAACAGGTATGTTAACAGGTTCTTTGACATGTTGGCATTGTATGATGACAATATCGTCTTCAGGGACGGAACTAAAAGTGACCATGACTATAAAGGTCTTCTTCATGCTGCAATAGAAGTGTTTTTAAATCACCAGTCTGATTACACTGCATATGAAGTCTATCAGACTTTTTTCATGATTTATCAAATCACTCCCGAAGATAAAAGCGAAGTTGATGAAAGAAGCCCCAATGTCCTTTTGAGTGAAAAGAACACTCTTCTTGATTTGGTTGACATAATGAGGAAGTATGAGAAAAACACAGGCGAACTGATCAACTGGCAGAGGGACCATTTCATCCACTCGGTCAATGTTTTCATATTGGGGCTGGGAGTCTACGCCCAAAACAAAACATATCGGGACATATTCAAAAAATACATTCTTAAAAATGAATATTATAAAAAATATTATAGGATTGACGGTGAATTTTCTCATGAAGAGTTTCTGTACCGTTGGGGGGTCGCTTCTCTATTCCATGATATCGGATATCCTTTTGAGATTGTCGGAAAGCAACTGGACAAATTCATTGACGACGGAATAAAGAACATTTCCCACAACTATGACGTTAAAATAGGTCTTGATTTCAGGGATTTCAATGAATTCAATGCCATTGTCAAGCTGCACCCTTATGATTATGCGGACGAATACCGTGAAAGATATTCCGATGCAAAAATCTTGGATTTGTTTAAACCAACAGATATCATGGCACATAAGCTTAAACTGGACTTTAACTTAGATTTGGAAACATATAAGGATTTGATTAGGCATCTCAACGGTTTTGTCAGGTTCATGAGTGAAAAGGGATTCATTGATCATGGATTCTTCTCAGCAATCCTTGTGTTAAATTCATACGGAAAACTTATACAGAAATATGTCAAAAAGGACAAGGATTTCTTCTTTTATCCTATTGTAGACAGTGCTACTGCAATTTTATTGCATAACTATTATAACAAGACTTTACAGGAAGAACCATTCAGTTTGGGAAAACTGAGACCTAAACAGTCTCCTATTTCATATCTCCTGATTTTATGCGATGAGCTTCAGGAATGGAACAGACGTCCTTACGGTGTACAGGATGTCAAGAACAACCATGTAAACGATATGGATGTTGTAATAGATGATGAATATATGAAAGTAATCTATATTCTAAACAGCGGACCTATGGGACTTGGATTTTCCAGGAAAAAGGATGAGGTCATCGACAATATCCTTGAAATCCAGGACATCTTCCAGGGAAAACTCTCCATCAGAACAAGAGTCGAATTGGATGATGTGATAAGGGATATATCAATAGCCGAAATTCAGCCTCCAAGCATCCTGCTTAGAAACATTGAAAAGCTGGCCAGACAGATCAATGAAGAGTATAATGAGGACATGAGAAATAAGCTGGCTGAAGCTATTGAAAAGGGAGATGATGAGGAAATTGCCAGTTATGAGGAGAAATGTTCATATTTGTGTGACTTTGAAGATTTAAGGTCTGATTATAAGATATCAAACATCCGACAGGCAAAATCCATTCCAAAGAAATTAAGCATGATTGGCTGTGAAATCGCCAATATCAATGATAAGAGAGCTGAAATTAAAGAATTCGATGAAAAGGAAATTGAAGACCTGGCCATTTTCGAGCATGATGACTGGTGCAGGGAACGTATTGGTACCGGCTGGACTTATGGGGATGTGAAAGATACTGAAAATCTTAAAACGCCTTATCTTGTATCATGGGACAAGCTTGAAGAGGATGTAAAGGATATGGACAGGTATGCATGCATGAATATTCCTAATCTTTTAAATTCAATAGGTCTTAAAGTTGTCAGAAGCAAAATCAGGCTCCTCACTTTTAAAATGCATCAGTTTTATGAACATGGTGCTTTGGATGATAAATCAGATGGGGAGTCAAGCTTTAAGAAGTTGCCTAAACATGTTCAATATTCCAATTATAAACAGGCGGATTATCTGGTTAAGATTCTAAAAGAAAAAGGGTTTGAACTGGTTTCCAAAGATGATGCTCGGGAGAAAGTTGTCAGATTCGATGAGGAAGACATAGAGTACTTTGCAAAAAGAGAACATGAAGGATGGCTAAAGCTCAAGCTCAATTTGGGATATGGACATTCGCAATTCGAGGATATAAACGAAGAGCAAAGCGATGAAGGTGGTATTGAGCTGCCTCATAATCCGAATCTGGTTTCCTGGGAAAAACTCAACAGGAATGTCAAGATGGCCAATAAGGAAACATTCATCAATCTTCCAAAAATGTGCGAAGACCCAAATGTTGGTTTGAAAATTGTCAGAAGTGAATAGGTTAATTTGAAACAACAATAATTTTTCATTATGGAATATTTTTGTTGTTTTGGTCCTTTTTTACTAAACCTTTAAATACTATTAAGTTAAAATAATTAATTAATAGTTATGAACAGTGAAAAATTGCTTTTTATTTCATAACGTTTTATTATTATTAATTTTCACGATTATAAGGAGGAGTTATTAATGGCAAGATTTGAAGAAGCAGAAAACAGAATGTTCAATGTAAAAATCTGCTTAAAATGTAATGCTCGTAACCCTGCTGCTGCAACTACCTGCAGAAAATGTGGTTACAAAGGTTTAAGATTCAAAGCTAAAGAACCAAGAGGATAGACTTATTCTCTCTACTTTTTTTTATTTTTATTTTAATTTTTAAATCATTAATTTAATATATCATTTTCAACATAACTTATTTTAGGTATTCTTATGAAAGACGTTGAAAATTACATTAGAGATATATTGAAAACAAGGAAAATACATTTCACTTTAATCGACCCTGATGAACAAACACCTGAAGAGGCTTTGGAAATAGCTACTGCAGCTATCGAAGGTGGCACTGACGGAATCATGATTGGTGGATCAACCGTTAATGGTGATGATGTAGATAATACTTGTAAGATACTGTCTGAAAACATCGCCGTTCCGATTATCATTTTCCCGGGTAACACAAGTAGCGTAAGCAAATATGCTGATGCAATATTTTACATGAGTTATGTAAATTCCAGAAATCCTCACTGGATTAACGGAGCTCAGGCAATTGCCGCACCAGCAGTCAGGGCATCAGGAATGGAAGTTTTATCCATGCACTATATGGTTGCAGAACCTGGCGGAACTGTCGGATGGGTTGGGGATGCAAATCTTGTACCTAGAAACAAGCCTAAAATACCTGCAGTATATGCAATGTCTGCTGAACTTTTCGGAATCAAGTTCTTCTACATTGAAGCGGGTTCCGGCGCATCAGAACCTATTCCTCCGGAAATGGTAGCTTACTGTAAAAAAGCAGCTCCAAACACCATTATTGTTGTAGGTGGGGGAATCCGTGACGGCAAGGCAGCATACATGGCTGCAAAAGCCGGAGGTGACATTGTTGTAACCGGTACTGTCGTTGAAGAAGTCGATGATGTTCACGCTAAAATTCAAGAATTGACCGGAGCCATCAAAAAGGCTTCACTAGAGTAGTTTTCAACTGCTCTTACCATACTTTTTTATTAACCTATTAACATAGGATATATTATGTTAAATTCACTATATGAAAAGGCCATCGCTAAAAGAGGATTTATACAGGATATCGAATCAGACAATAATCTGGACTCCCAGCTTGAAGCAAACTGGTTTGAGAGAAAATTTGAAGAGAGCTCTGATGATTTTTCCATCGCCGCAGGAGACGGAAGTTTCAATAAAAAGAAATTCCTGAAAAGCAACTTCTGTGCTGTTGGCGCCGAATCCATAATTTATGACGGTGAAATAAAAAAAATTGATGATTCGGATATACTTGAAATAAATCACATCCCATTTCTTGATGAACTGTTGTCCAAATACATGTCAATATTGGAGCTCAAGTGTGCACTCAGAGCCATTAGGGAATATGATGTTGATTATTATCTCTTTGACGGATCAATTTTGGGAGATTTGGAAAATGCCTATCCAAGAGGTGTGGAACTACCGTCAAAAATCAGGAACAATCTGGATGAGGCACTTCTAAATGAATTTGAAAGAAGATTTCAAATCACTCCATACGGATTTGTATTTCCACAAATCAAGAATAGGGTATTGGTGGATGTAAGCGTTAATGAGGATTTGGAGGAAAAGGAAGACTTTGACCTTCATCTGGCATCAATCGAAAAGATAATCCTTCTAAAGAAAATATTGGAAAACAAGAAAAAGATTATTTCAATATCAAAAACATCTTCTGATACAGATTTGTTCGGATGGAAAATACCTGACATTTCAATTCTCGATAACTTAACTGATAAAAAACAGGGAATTTCCAAAATAGATTACAGGAGAGTTTACAAGAATGCTCCTTTCCCGTATTTCAATGACTTTTTCAAGCAGCTTCAATTCACCGTATTTTATGTAAGGCTGCAGGACAACAAGAATGTCCTTAAAGTGGAACTTCCATACAAGGCATCAATTGGGGAAGTTGTCAGGATTGTAGAAAAAATCAACGCCCTGTCGGTTCAGGGCTATCCGTATCTGCTCAGCAAGGCGCACAATGACGTTGTCATAACGGACAGAAACATTAAGGAATTATTGAAGATTGCCAAGATTTACGAAACAACAAACAGGGAAATGCTATAGGTGGTTTAAATGCTAGTTGGAATTTGTGTAGGTGAAACATCACTATCTGAAGTCACTTTTATTTCAGACAAAATGCCGAAAGTCGGCGAATATGTAACAATAGAATACGACGGAAAAAAAGTTCTGGGAATGATTGAAAATTTAATAAGGGGCAATGATGCTTTAAATGTAGATATCAATGACTTCAAGGCCATCCAAAAGATATCAAGAATTGGCGTTGACGACAACTACATCAAGGGAAAGGTCAAAATCCTTGGTGACGTCAATGACAGGCTGAAGCTGCCGAGAACACCTGTGCTTCCCGGAACCGAAATATATCTGGCAGACAAGGACACCTTAAATGAAATATTTCAGGTAAAAAACCCGATCAAATTGGGGTCCCTGGTAAATCAAAGCGATGTCGAAGTCAATGTGGAGGCAAACCCGATATTGTCAAGACACCTGGCTATTCTGGCCATGACCGGCGCGGGAAAGTCCAATACAGTTTCCGTTCTCATTGACCAGTTGCTGAATTACAGTGTACCGATATTCGTCTTTGACATGCACGGCGAATATGTGGGAGCCGAGTTTCCAAACGGTGAAGTCAATGTCATAAAGCCTAAAATAAACCCTAAATACATGGAATTCTATGAGATTAAAAAGCTGATGAACATTCCAAGCAATGCAGTAATACAGGAAAGGCACTTCAGGGAAGCATTTAACCATGCAAACGATCAGTTGAGTGCAGGAACCGAAGATACAATTGATTTTTTGGATTTGATTTATGATTATCTTAAGGAAAAATCAGGACTTGACGATGAAGAAGGAAAAATCGACAAGACAATTGTGGATGTGATGAACAAGATTAATGATGCAAAACTCAAGTATTCCAAGCTGTTCTATCAAAATGCTCCAAACATAATTTCCAATATCAAACACTCCCATGTTAATGTCCTGGACTTGAGCCAGGTTGATGAATATGTTGCAAGCGTGCTTGTAAGCCATATTTTGAGAAATTCGCTTCAAAGGTCCAAGGATGCGGCTCACAGTGGAAACAAAGAGGATTTGCTCAACAACTCAGTATTCTTCATTCTTGAAGAGGCACATATTCTGGCTCCTAAAAAACGCGATTCGGACTCTAAACGCTGGATTCAGAGGGTTGCAAGAGAAGGCCGTAAGTTCGGTTTGGGATTATGTCTGGTAAGTCAGTCTCCGAAAACCGTTGACCATGATGCACTCTCCCAGATGAACAACATGATTATCCTTCGCTTAGTTGAGCCGGAAGACCAGAGACACGTCCAGTCAGCAAGTGAAAGCCTTTCACAGGATCTTGTAAATCAGCTTCCTTCATTAAACGTTGGTGAAGCTATTGTTTTAGGTCTGATGAGCAAGGTGCCTACTCTAGTTAAAATTGACGAGTTCAAGGGCCGTCGCCATGGTGATGACATGGATATAGTTTCCCATTTTGCAAACATCAAGCAAAAGGAACAGGAAGAGATTGAACGCCAAGAGCAGGAAAGCATGGAAATGGGTTACAATTATTAACTCATATCTCTAATCAATTAGTAAATATTATATTACAAATTGAATAAAATACTATTATTGAAATAATTTTTGGTGTATCTATTGAATTTCAAGAAGAAAATATTCCTGTTGATATGTCTGATTGTCTGTCTTTTCAGCATGGCCATATATGCAAGTGATGTAAATCATACGGATTTTAATTCAGATTTTAATAAATCTCATTTTCAATGCTGTTCATTCGCTATTCAGGAAGAAAATCAAACTGTTTTTGCCTTTAGGCAAGATGCTGAAGGCACTGGTGATGGGGTGGCCATACATAATGACAAAGTGAATGGGATTGATGCAATAGTGCAGGAGATTGACGCTCCGGGTTATCATTTTATTCATGCAATCGTTACTGAAGACGGATGGGTTGCAGGGCACGGTGGTGATTCCTCAAATGAGAGTGATACCATGGCATTGGAGGATATCGCTTTTGAAATGCTTTCTTCAAAAAATATTTCATCAGATTCACTTGGCAAGATTCAAAAAATATTTAATAAATATGGTTACGGTCATTTTTTCATCAAGGCTCCCGATGGAAGTTATGGTGCGGTCTATAATGAAACCTTTTTGATGGGAGAGTTAAGGCCCGGTGAATTTCTGGTTATTCCAAATGAGTATTCCGGTTTTAGCGGCGGAAATTATACAAATTATTCAACAGACCCTGTTGATGCAATTGTTGAAATCTCTTCTTATGAGGATTCCGGCTGGAATAGGCGTAACCTTTATTCCTATGATTATAAGCTGCATGACGCTGATGAGGGGCAGAAGTATGGGGTCGATGTTTATGTGACAAATGACAACGGTCAGAATGTCGGCTTGAACACATCAGAAATTGTTACCTATTGCTACTTTAATGATAAGTTATATCCTGCATCAGAAATTCCTGAAAATCCGGACAAATTGCAAATCGGAACTCAAATCTTTGAAAATGAATCCATGGATTTCATATTTGAGCTTGTAAGCAGGCTGGACAAAGTATTGGTTAACAGCAATTCATCATACCCAATCGGTAAGTAAGATGATGATAATGTTGTATTCACTTTCAAATCAAAATTAAAATCTTTGAATAAACTATTTTTTACTTTTCAAATGCTCTCTTGGCAAAACATTAAATATGCAATTGACTATAATATTATTCAATTAAATACTTCGATTAAGTGTTTAAATTGGTTATATACAATTGATAAAAAAAGGTAATATAATGAAATTTGCACATTTAGCAGACACTCATTTAGGTTATCGTCAATTCGGTTTAATTGAACGTGAAAAAGACTTTTATGAAGTGTTTGAAAAGGTTATAGATAAAATAATAGAAGAAAAAGTAGACTTTGTAATTCACAGTGGAGATTTGTTTGAAACCGCAAGACCATCTCCAATAGCTCTTTTAACCTTCCAGAAAGGATTGCTTAAACTGAAAGGTGCCGGAATTCCTATGTATGCAATAGCGGGAAATCACGATATTGTAATGCGTAACGATTCAATCCCTCCTCAAGTGATCTTTAAAAAGCTAGGTTTGAAGGTAATCAGTCCAATCAACACCACTTACATGCATGGAGACATACTCATTGCGGGGCTGCCGTTCTATCCGTCATCACAGGTTAAGAATCTGAAATCAAAATTGGCTGATCTCTCAAAAAAGGCAGCCAACCATGAAAAATCAATACTTGTCCTGCATCAGGGCATCGACAAGTATTTCGGATACAACTATGAACTTGAAATAGGCGACCTTCCGGACAATTTCAACTACTATGCAATGGGTCACATCCACAACTACGTCAACGACAATTTCGGAAACGGCAAACTGGTCTATCCTGGATCCAATGAAATCTGGAAAACCAATGAACTTAAAGATTACCATGAAAACGGAAAGGGATTTGTGGTTGTTGATTTTGAAGGTCCAAAACCTCTTGTCAAAAGGGTTAAGATAGACATTCCTAGAGAATTCATCAAAAGGTCTCTTGACTACAATAATCTTGAAAGCGGCATTTCAGGAATCAAGGAAACCATTAAGGGCTTTGATAAAAAACCGATTTTGGATCTGGAAATTAATCATGTCGAATCAGATACCAACAGGGTTTATGAGATGATCACCGAGGAGCTTGGTGAGCTGTCTTTGATGATTAGGCCCAAATTTAACATGCTGAGTGAAGAGGATGTTAATCTGACCTTGGATGATAAAGATTCCCTAGGTCCGAAAGAACTAATAAACGAGCAGCTTAACGGTTATGGTAATGATGCCATTAATAAGCTGGCAATCGATTTGTATGATCTGTTGTCTAAGGATAAAACCGACGAATCACAGGATTTGCTGAACCAGTTCTTTGATGAATACTATCACACAAGTTTCGATGATGTCGAATTCAAAACCGAAGAGGTCATCAGGGAAGATGAATCAGATGAAGAGCCAAAAGATGTTCAGCTCACATTCAAGGAGGTTCTAGAATGATTTTCACAAAATTAAAGTTAAATAATTTCAAATCCCATGAAAACACTGTCATAAACTTTGAAAAAGGTATCAGTGTTATTGTAGGTGAAAATGGTGCTGGAAAATCAACAATATTGGAGGCCATCAGCTTTGCTTTATTTAAACAGCACACAGCCAAAAAGATTGATGATCTGGTGCGCAATAATGCAAACACAATGTCAGTGGAATTGGAATTCACCTCCAACAATAGGGAATACAGGATTGTCCGTGACAAGAAATCCATGCTGAAATCATCAATCTACAAAAAAACCTCAAAGGACGGGGGATTTGTACATATATGTACTGGAGATAAGGAAGTTGCAAATGAAGTTCATCAAATTTTGGACATCGACTCCGACTTGTTCCTCAATGCCATTTACATTAGACAAGGCGAAATCGCAGAGCTGGTCGACAAGACTCCCGCCGAGAAAAAACAGCTTATAGGCAAATTGTTGGGCATCGATTCATTGGAAAAAGCTTGGAAAAACTTGCTTCCTTTAATCAACAATTATGAAAATCAGCTCGCAGAACTTAAAGGAAAATTATTCAATTCAAATGAGCTAAAAAAGGAGTATTCCAAGAAAAAATCAGAACTTGAGATACTTAAGGACAGGGGTCATGAACTCGAGGAACAAATCGAAGATGTCACCACTTCCCTTAAGGAGATTTCCGAAAGTAAAAGGAATATGGAACGTGAAAAGGAAATTTATGATACTCAACTTAACAATCTTGAAAATGAAAATAAGACATTGTCCAAACTGGAAGAGGATAAAAAGGTTATTCAGGACAATCTGGATAAGATCAATGAGGCTGAAGAACAGATTTCAAGACTTGAGAAATATGTTTCAAAATTGGATGTTTATCTTGATTTCGAAAAGTCAGTTGTCAGCATCCAAAGATTGAAAAATGATGAAATGGAAATCGAAAAGAAACTTGATTCCATATCAATTCAGAAAACCATTGTCAGCGATAAGAAAGAGGATTATAACAAATTTTTGGCTTCAGATGAACAGATCAACAAGTTGAACAACCAAAAGGTCAATCTTGAAGCCCAGTTGGCCACAATTGCCAAATTGGATAAGGATAAAAAAGAGCTGTTGGCTAAAATTGAAAATGAAAGAAATGAAATTGAAGATTTCTTCTCAAGGGCCAAGGACAAACTGGATGATTATGGATTATCCCAGGATATTCTGGCCGATGTTGATAATTTAAATCAGATAGATGAAGTTACTAATAATTTCGCTGATGAAGTAGGAAACAATATTGAGGAGTTGTCCTCTGATATAGCTTCCAAAAAAGAGGAACTGGTATTATTCAAACAGAACATTAATTCCGCTCAAAAGCCTTTGGATGAACTGAGAGAAGTGGATAATAAATGTCCTGTCTGCCAATCAGACATCAGTTCTTCTCAGAAAAAGGATTTGATTAAAGGGTATAAGTTAACAATTGAAGAAAATGAAAAATTGATTTCAGAAAATGAGGAGAATATACGTTTACTTGCTAAAAACAAAGAAAGCTTTGAGGAAAAACTCGTTAAGATTCGGGATTTGTCTAAGGATATCATCGAATATAAGCATAGATTCACTCACCTTGAAGGCCAGCTTGTAAAATTAAATGAAATTGATGAAGGTTTGGAATCCAAGGAATACATCAGCAATAAATTGGGTGAGCTTATTCTTCTTATAGCAAAAGAAAAAGAATCAAAAGGAAGTTATAAGGAATCTTATGATGAATTCAATAAGGCTAAAGGTGCTTTGGAAGTTTTAGGCAGTGAAACTGAAGCTCAATATAAATTAAAACAGGTTAAAAACGAAATCGACAATCATGTCAGGAACATCAAAATGGCGATTGAACAGGATCCTCACCTTAGTGGAGATATCAGTGCAAATGAACTTCAGGATAGGATAAACGATTTAAAACAGAAAAACGAGGAATTCAATCAGCTCAAAGGTTTTGTTCAAAATAAAAAATCTTTAATGGCTCAACATGATTCAATTAAAGAGGACATAGGAATGTCACTGAACCAACTTGATATCATCAAGAATAAAATTGAAGCGTCCGTTTATGATAAAGAAAAATACGAACAAATCATTTATCGCTCCGAGTTATATGAAAGACGTAAAAATACCTTTAACACAGAGCTTTCTGAAATCAAAGGAAGAGCACGTGAATCCATAGCCTATATTAAAGATTTGAATGAAAGAATTCAGACTGCAGACAAATTCCAACAGGAATACAATGACATTTCTGATTACATCAACTTGTTGAATCACATCAGGAGTTTATACAGTAAAAACGGTATTCAAAAGGATTTAAGAAATATTTCAAGACCTTTAATCCAAAAGTATACCAAGGATTTCTTCAATGAGTTCAACTTCAATTATTCTGATTTGACTTTGGATGAAGAATATGACGTTACAGTCTATGGTCCTGAAGGAGAGTCTTCAATGAGCATGGTTAGTGGCGGTGAAAAAATAGCTATTGCACTTGCTTTAAGACTTGGAATCACTCAGGCTATGGCCAAGGGGGAATTGGATACAATCTTATTGGATGAGCCGACAATTCATTTGGATAGCTCAAGAAGACATGAACTTATTAATTTATTAAAGGACATGTCACTCCTGCCTCAAATGATAATTGTAACTCATGAAAGTCAGCTTGAAAACGCAGCTGACAATATAATTAAGGTTGAAAAGGAAAACGGTATTTCAAAAGTTATGATGTAATATCATTACTTTTTTTATTTTTTTTTAAATTATTTCATGAGCGTTTTTAATTGCATCGATAATGCAGTTCGCATTCCATCCGACAATGGTTGCAGCTTTTTCTTCAAGTATTTCAGGCACTTCTTCAAGTCCGTATGGCCTTACTAGAATTATAGGGATGTCGTATTCCTCACTTGCTTTTAACAGGTCCTCAAATAATTCATTATTGTCTTTATAAAGGCCTGATAACAGTATTATTCCATCAATTTTTTCATAAAATCCCGGACCTGCACTTGCATAAGCGCCGGAAACGGATTCCTTCCATAAGAATTCAACTTTTGAGTATAATTTTTCGGTGAACTGTATGTATTCATTGTTTCTGTCAATACCATTGCTTATAATAAGATTATAGATTTTATCATCTCGTTCATCTTCAAACATTTTAGCACCTTGCTTTTATTTTAATCGTTATTGTATAAAAGAATTTGTTTTACAAAATGTTTATTAATTTTAATGTAGTTATCTATAGTATAGACAAATTATAATTTAAGGAATTTTTTTTATGAAAGCTGCGGTTATTGGTTTGGGTGTTGAAGGTAAAAAAGCAGTAAACTCTCTTTTAAACCATGGATGGGAAGTTTATGCTACTGATTTGAATATTAATGTTGATTTGTCCGGTTTAAATTTACCACGTTTATCAATGGATGTGTTGGATAGCGAACAAACTGTTTCTTTTGTTGGTGAAAATTTAACTGTCGATTTGGGTTTTACCAATTCATATGCTATTGAGCAGTGTGACGCAATTGCAATCAGTCCAAGCATGTATGGTGGAGCATTCGCCGGCAGATTACTTGAAAACGGAGAACTTTTAAGTGATGTGGTGACTAAACACAAGGAACTTTTCACTATTGGAATTACAGGAACAAACGGCAAAACCACTACCGTTCATATGCTAAGAAGCATTCTTGAAAATTCAGGCAAGAAGGTTCTGGTCGGAGGCAATGGCGGAGGCGGATTTTCAGGATATTATGACCTTATCCTTGAAGCTAATGAAGGGGATTATGATATCCTGCTTGTTGAAGTATGCGACATGACTCTTGATTTCTGCAGGCACTGCTTTGACTTTGATTTTATCGGCCTTACAAACATAGGCAATGATCATATGGACGTTCACAAAACAATCGCCAATTATAAGAATTCTCTGGTTAGGTTTTTTGAAGGTAAAACCATATTTACAGCTTTCAATCAGGATTTCAACAGTGATTTTAAAGAATCTGCTGAAAGATATATTCCTTATTTTGAATATCAGGATGAATTGCAGTTGTTCGGTAAGTTCAATCTGCTTAATGCCGGTCTGGCCACTGCCATTTCCAGGGAATTAAAAGTACCTAAAGATGTTATCAAATCCACTCTCTTTGATTTTAAAGCCGTTCAGGGAAGATTGGATGTTTATAAAATAAACAATGCTTCTGTTTATGTTGGAAAAACAGACAATTCAGATGCACTAGCTTCAATATTGTCTGAAAGAGATTTTTATGCAATATTCATAGGCACTCCCCGTCATAATGAGGAACACCGTCTCGACATTTTGGATGTGGCTGTAAAATATAATCCTGAAGTTATTGTACTGTTCCCGGGTCTTGATGATACATTGGATATGGCAATTTATAGATTAAATTCCTTAGGTTACGAAGGCAATATCATTACTGTCAATTCTCTTGATGGAATTATTGAGCTTGTAGCAGAATATTCTCATGAAGATGCTATACTGATCGGTGGTAACGGTCAGGATGTGATTATTGATATTCAGGAGAGAATCAAGTTAATTTCTGAAAAATTATGATGGAATAATAATGTATATATATTAGGTGAAACATAATTTTCAGTGTTATATAGTTAATGGTGTATTATAATGAGTAAAAGTTGGAGAAATAAATCAATTACAATAATTTTAGCATTGTTTTTTGTTAGTATTCTTTTATTTTCTTTCACATTTGTAAATAGTACTCCTTATACCGGTCAATCCATTGCCGAAACCTATAACCTCACTGTTGGACAATCAATATTTGAAGGGCAGTCTGTTTTAGGCGAAAATAAAACAATTGAGGTTCCTTTCTTATCAAATGTTGGGTTTTTAGGTCATCAGGTTTTAGCTCTTGATTTGAATGGGATTGTAATGGCGCTGTCAACGGGAGTAGTACCTTTTGATTTTACAACTGTGTCAAGTGAAGGAATAGATTCTTATGGTAATGCGAAAGATATAGAAGGACCAGGATATTTGACTTTTGAGGGGGATAAATTGGCTGTTAAAGGACCGGATAACTATGTGTGGGGGTATAGTGCACCATCTAAAGTCTTAACCAAAACTTCTACAGGTGTTGACATTGTGGAAGATGGTAAAGTTCTGCAGTCAGTACCTACTGATGAAATTAAAAATTTAAACTTTTCAAGTGAGTACTTTAATAATGATACTATTGTAAGCTGGTATAACTATGATGCTCAGGAAGGCTCTAATTTCACATTGGAGAAAGGTATGGTCGGATTTTCCGATGGAAGAAATGACATTAATGCTTCAATGGTTCCTGTGATATTCGGACAGGATGTTGTGGATTATGCAAATGAATATCCTACAGGATCACCGATCTTATTGTACTCAGGCAATTATACAGAACAGACTGGTGAAACTGCAGGAACCACTTTCGACTCTCACCCTGAGTATGGTGATGCGCTAAGGGAAGTTAATGCAAGGCAGTTTGTTGAAGCATGGAACGGTACCATCATACCACCTAATTCCACAAGCAGCGGTAAGGATTACATATACTTTGAATCTGCAAGTGATGCTTCAGCACCTGGAGGAAGTGCAGCACATGGAGTATGTCCTCCTGCAAGAGCTTTGAGAGATGCTTCACTGGCTGAAGGATTTGAAATGCCTGTTGGTCTTACTATGGATGATAGTGCAGTACTTTTCGGATATAATCCTGCAAGTGGTGTTACTGTAACAAATAATCATGATTATCCAGTCAAGATTCAGATGTGGTGTGAAGGTGAAGGTGTCGGAATGGGCATCTATTGTAACTTTGTAAGATATATTCCGAACGGTTAAAAAATATATCTTATCTTTTTTTAATTTTTTTATGTCAATCTCAACGATTATTACTGCTGCTGGAAAAAATTCCAGAATGAGAAATGATCAGATTTCTAGAAATCTTGATTTGAAAAATAAACTTATTTTACCTTTCAACGATAAGACAGTTTTGGAGACAACAATTGACAACGCATTATCTGCAAATATTGATGAATGTATTGTGGTACTTGGACATTATGCTAGTGAAATAAAAGAAGCAATATGTAATAATTATGAAGGTACTGTCAAGTTCATTGAAAATAATCCTGTTGATGTAGGTTTATCAACATCTCTTTTCAATGGTCTGTCAAATGCATGTTGCGACTACGCGTTGTGCATAACAGGCGACCAGCCTACAGTGTCAAGTGAAACATTCAACAAAATGATTGAGGTTAGTCAGAATTCAAAGGATCCTGAAAAAACAATATCCATTTTAAGGAGAAGAAAAACAGGATTGCTGGATACTGCAGAAGGATTGGGCATGCCCTTTGTAGCCCATAGAAAAAATCTAATGAACTATCTGGAAAATGAGGATGATAACCTGAATCCGATTTTAAGAAAAATATTCTCAGATGGTTATACTTTTTATGGAATTAAAGAAAAAAATAAAAAAGAATTATTGAATATAAATCATTATGAAGATTATTTAAATCTTCTAGATTGATTCTAAACCGGAAATAACTTCTTCTATTTTTGCTGCGCTGATTCCAACAGTCATTTCATTATCTTTAATGTCTGCTGCTTTTCTTGAACCGTCACAACCTAATGTAAAGTTAATTCCATCTGAAATATATGGATTTGCAAATGCGTCTCCACATAATGATTGAATGCCCGCAAATGAAGGATTAATTTTTTCACCGGTTTTGTAAACGATACTCTGAGCAAGAATCATTCCTCCAACAGGTTCGGTTATGACTTGAATAACATCAGCCTCAAAGTCAGCCTCATCCAAAGGTGCATAGATTATTCCCCATGACCTGTCTTTGATAATGGAAAGTTTATCAGTGAGCTTTTTAGCGGTTTCCAGATCTTGGAATCTTCCTAAAGAGAGGTATTTTTCCCCGCTCGCTAATTTTGGTGGCATGTCTCTAAGTCCAATAGCTCCAGCTCCACCCAAACACATCTGTTCTTCTATTGTGGAGTAAAACTTATTGCCGAGAGATGCTTTTCTAACCATTTCGCAATGTCTTATTTTTTCATCGATTAATTCATAGCCTTCCAATAAATCATCTTCAGTTTTAATTAACTTCATTGCCACAGGTTTGGCATCTAATTTAATTTTACTTTCAATGATTTCACAGTATTTTTTATTCTTTTCCAAATCTGTCATAGATAACACCTATTCATATATTGTATCATGGAATTTTAAAGTCTTTTGTTTTGTTTTTATAGCTTTTACAAAATGTCCTAAAGTCACATGCAAGACAGGTTCTCTCATCCGCTTCGGCTTTCCAGGCTTCCTGGATTTTACTTCCTTTCATTTCATTAATCAATGATTCTTCAATATCATAGACAACATCATCGAATTTTTCTAAAGATTTCTCTATTTCCTCATTGTTGATGTTGATAATTCTAATGGATCTTTCCAGTTTGAATTCATTGCTTAGTTCAGGTGCCTTGTCATCTTCCTGCCAGTTTTCAATCAAATCAAAATCCTTTTTGTACTTTTCAAGGGTCTCATCGTTGATTAAACCATCTCTCATTTCTTCTTTAATCAGAGCCAAATCTTCTTTGGATGGGACAAGCTCATTTAAATAAAATATGATTCCTGCAAAAATTGATTTGGAATCCTCCTGTTTGGAACGAAGCCATGAATAAGTTAATATCTGTTGTTTATGGCTTTCCCATTTATTTTCGGCTTTAGGATTATCAACTTCAATCGGAGGTCTTTTCATACCTTTGTAGTCGATGATTATTTCATAATCCTCGCCGTCATCGGATTCTTCAATCATTTTATGGAAATCCTCATTTTTCTTCAATATGTCGATAATCTTGTTGTTGTAAGTGTCAAGGGTGCTCTGTTCAAGGGTCTTGTTGATTTTCATGGATGTTAAAACATCGACAACCCCATTGATGCCGTAATAATTTGATCTGCTTCTGTTTTCATCATATCCCGGCATATCACGAATTCCTTTTATCAGAAGTTCTGATGAGTCAATTAAAGGAAAGAGATGCTTTCCCCAAATGTTAATTGCCTTTTCAGCTCTTGCACTGGCTAATTTCTTATGGTCATGTTCATTAAGATTTTCAACTTCACGATTTGTTGTACTGAAAAACAGATCTTCATCATGGGGATAGAGCCCTCTAGCCTGAAGCCTCAAATCAATTTGGTTCTCTATTGGTCTTATGTCTTTTAGCCAGTCCCACGGAAACTCTGTTTTATTTTGTTTCCATTGAATGAAAGCTTCTTCCATTACTCCATGGATAAATTCTCCAAACCATCTTTGAACAGGTTTGGACGGAGGAAGTGTACCTTTATTCTGATATCTGTATTGCAGATTGCAGGTCAGAAAGGATAACAGGTCTCCGGTTAAGCTATATTCGGGAATCATATAAGATTTTGATCTTGAAGGTAATTTCATATTTAATCACTCCTATACCAGATAGATTTCTTTAAATCCAACATATTTTTCATCTCTGCTCCATCCCACAGCAATATTCGGAATGTCAAAATGGTCATTTTTCTTGATATATCCTTCAATCGATGGATTAAGACCAACCAATAATAAAACACTTTCAGCCCTTGAAAATGCCACAAAATACAGTCTTGTCAAATCATCAAATGAACGGTCTTTTTCACTTCTCTCGCTTTCACCAAGAGAACTGTGCTGCCTTATGCTGTCTTCAATAGTAAGTTTATCAGGCAGTGTCTTTGGAAATCTTAAACGCTGTGTTCTGATATCGTTTGTTTTAAACCTTGAACCCACATCAACAATAACAAGCGGAAACTCCAGTCCTTTGGACTGGTGGATTGACAGCACGTTAATCCGATTGTCAGGTAATGTTTCAAGCAGCGATTCATCAATTCTCACTCCGCCTGTTGAAAGAGGTATAAATATATTCCATATCGCCTCCAAAACAGATTCTTTTTCTTCAGTTGGGCTTTTAAATGAAATGGTTGAATGGAAATCATTAAAAAATCCAGTTTGTGTTATTGATTTTGTAAT
The DNA here is from genome assembly GCF_030539555.1 of Methanobrevibacter sp. Taxonomy (GTDB): domain Archaea; phylum Methanobacteriota; class Methanobacteria; order Methanobacteriales; family Methanobacteriaceae; genus Methanocatella. The sequence continues at coordinate 23,187 of NZ_JAUNXX010000016.1, forward strand.
GGCTTCAAGATATACAATTCCTTCCACATCATCCTGCAGTTCTTCAATCCAGGTTGTCAGCTTATAAGCAAGTTCCATTAGGCTGGCGCTTTCAGGCCATTTCTGGTCAATTCCGTTAACTGTTTCAGGATAAGGCCTTCTGATTTGCCATCTTGTTACAAATTCTCCTAAGCTGACCGGTTGGTGAGGTTCAGGATTTAGTTTAATGTAGTCTTTTGCCTGGAATCTCCAACGGGTCATATTTCTTTTTGCCAAATTAGGAATTGTTTTATCCATGTTTTGAATGCTTCCTTCGGGATCAATGCATTCAAGTATTAGACCGCAGAACACTGCAACTATGTCAATATCAGGCAGGTCGATTCCTCGCGGATTGAATATTTCAACTGGATTTCTAAGCCTTTTAAGATTTTTTCTCAGGTGGTGGAGGAATGAACGATTTCCGTATTGTGTCTCTTTTGGTGAATATGACAGTATTGCGATATCTGAAGCGGATCCATAATCACTGTCTAATTTAAGTCTGATTCTATTTTCTTTTTTACCTGCTTGCAGGGACTCATTTTTGATTCTTTTTAAATTAACAGTATCATTTGCGCTGTTTATTTTTCTGTAATATTGCTCGTCTAAGACCTGCAAGACTTTTAATTCACTTTCTCCTTTGTTTATCAGGTTATCTATTAGTCTTGACAGATCTTTTGCAAGAATTTCTGGGTTGTTTCTAAACATTCCCAGAATTGGCATTTTATCTTTGTCAAAATCAGGTGCAATAATCTTAGGCTTATTTTCAACTCTTGCTTGTTGATATGTTTTGTCAAGCTCTACAAATTGATTGCAGTGGTTAATGATGTTTTCTGTTGATCGGTAGTTTGTTGTTAAATTGATTTCTTCCACTTCTATGTTCAACCTGTCTTTGACACGCTGTTTGTAGTTGGTAAACAAATCAACTGTAGCTCCTCTAAATCTGTATAATGACTGATCATCATCGCCCACCACGGTTATGTTTCCATCGTTTTCAAGAGCGGATTTGGCGATTGTAAAGTAAATATCTTCCTGAATCAGGTTTGTGTCCTGATATTCGTCAATCAGAACGATTTTGATTTCATCCAAAAATAATTCCAGTTCATTATTTTTAAGTTTTTCAAGAAAACCGGATTCAAGCATTGCAAAATCAATTGTGTTTCGACTTTTAAGTGTATTTTCATATTCTCTAATGCAATCAAGTGCTAATTTAAGACCACTATCAGGTTGTGAACTTTCATATAGTTCATCAAAGTCGACCTGATCATAATAAATTCTATTTTTGATTTCCATTAGAATTTCACTCATTTTCGATGGTTCTTCAAGTTTGTTTTTGCCGGTTAATTCCTTCAGGTATTCTACAAGATTTTTGTTAAGGTATTTTTCATCTTCAATAAGAATCTTTATCATTGCAGTATTTGCAACAAATTCTTCAATAACGATGGATTGGTTCTCTCCGGGCTTTTTATTTTCTCTAAGTAGTTCTTCAGCTATGCTGTCTGTTGTACCTATGTTAATTTGGTTAAAGTCAATTCTTTCTATTTTGGAGATTAGTTCTGCTGTTTTGAAGCTGTTGTCGTCAATGTATTTGTCTTCCAGATGTCTTTTAATTTCATCTCCCCATCCTAAAATCCTTGAATAAAGTTCATCTGCCGCTTTTTTTGTAAATGTTGTTGCTAAAATTTCTGAAGGGTCAACATCATCAACAAAAATGTATTTCAATATTTTTAATACCATTACAGTTGTTTTGCCGGATCCTGGTCCTGCAACAATGAAAAGGGATTTGTCAGGTTCAGATAAGATAGCTTTCTTCTGGTCCTTGTTTGAAGAAATGTCTCTTTTAAGTGTGTTTACTATAATGTCCTCAAATTCTTCATATGAAATCATTTTTTCCCTCTTAATCTATAATAATTAATTTATGTGAAGATGTTATTAATATAATGAGTGAGAGAGCATTTGGAAAGTATTTTTTCCTCTTTAAATTTTTCCTTAATGAATATAAAATTATTTTTACAATAACTTTTTATGTCTTGTATTCAAAAGGTATAATCATGGTAGGATTTGTAAAACCTTCCATGATATGCTAAAAAAGTTAGGGATTTTCCCTACCTTTTTTCTGGTTTTTACAAAAAATATTACTTTTAAAATGCTCTTGGAAAAGATTAATATTATTTGAACAATCAAATATTACTTGTTAACTATTGAATTTTTTTAGCTGAGATTATGACAGGTTCCAACAATATTGACATGTTTAAAAATGATGTTCGCTATAGGGACAATATAGCCCATGTAGAGACTATCTCCGCTAAAAAAGCCAGGTTTAAGAGAATTGACAATCTGGATGAGAAAATAATAGCGTATCTTGATTCTCATGATATAAAACTATACCAGCACCAGGCCGACAGTTATGAGGCAATCAAAGAGGGAGAACATGTAATAATAACGACTCCAACGGCCTCAGGTAAAACCTTAGCATTTAACCTGCCTATAATAGAGACGATGATTGAAGATGAGAGTGCAACAGCACTTTATATTTATCCGGCCAAAGCATTATCAAATGACCAGCTTCACGTGTTGGAGGGTCTTGAAAGGGATCTAGAAATTAAAATTAACCCAAGAACCTATGACGGGGACACTCCCCGCGAAGATAAAAAAGGAATCCGTGAAAAATCACGCATTGTATTGACAAATCCATATCAGTTGCATCTTATTTTATCGTGGCACCATCAGTGGTCACGTTTATATAAAAACCTAAGATACATAGTCATTGATGAATCACATTACTATAAAGGCGTTTTCGGTTCAAATGTGGCATTTTTAATTAAAAGATTAAAAAGAATTGCTAATTTTTATGGGTCTTACCCTCAGTTTATTCTCTCATCAGCCACTTTGGCCAATCCCTTGGAATTGGCCAACCGATTGACAGGCGAAGAATTTAAGTTAATAGATAATGATTCTTCCCCAAGCGGCGAAAAGGACTTTATATTGTATAATCCTTTTAAAAATTACAGAAGAAAGAAAATAAATATGCAAAATGCTCCTTCTGTGCACATGGAAACTGAAAACATTTTCTTGTATATGATGCTTAAAGGAATTCAGACATTATGTTTCACGGTTTCACGAAAGACCACAGAACTGATTGCAATGTGGGCCAAAAAAGACATGACGCAAATTAAAGGAAAATTGGCCCATAGGATTGCCGCTTATAGGGCAGGTTATAAGCCGGAAGAGAGACGTGAAATCGAAGACGGTCTTAAAAGCGGCAAGTATTTGGGTGTCACATGTACAAATGCCCTGGAATTGGGTATTGATATCGGTTCACTTGATGCAGTTATCATTTCAGGTTATCCCGGAACAATGATATCTACATGGCAGCAGGCAGGACGTGCAGGAAGAAGCTCACAAAAATCCCTGGCAATATTGATAGCTTTTGAAAATCAACTGGACCAATATTTCATGAACAATCCGGGTTTCTTCTTTGATAAGCCTCATGAAAATGCAATCATTGATTTGACTAATCCGATACTGCAGGAGGCTCATTTATTGTGCGCTGCTAAGGAATTGCCTTTAAAATATAATGAAATAGAAAAATACTTCGGAGTCGATGATGATTTTCTGGATAATCTGGTGTCCAAGAAAGATCTACTCATCAACGGTCGTGGAGATTACATCTACCCATATGACGACAATCCAGCACTTGACCATTCCCTCGATCAGATTTCAAGTCAGGAATTTAAAGTAATGAATAATGGCCGACTCCTGGAGACAATGGAGAGATCACAGGTATATAGGGAAGCTCATGAAGGTGCAATCTTAATTAATAAGGGTGATACATATGTTGTTGACAGTGTAAGCCTGTCAAGAGGATTCGTCAATGTTAGCCGAAAAGATGTCGACTATCATACGATGGTATTAAACCAGACAGACATTACGATTAAAAGGAAATTGTCCAAAACGGAATATGGAAATCTCACAATCCACTTCGGGGAATTGACAGTCAGTGAAGACTACTTCAAATACAAAAAGATGCAATTTTCAAAATCTGTTGGCACTTATCCGTTGGACCTGCCGCCTTTAAAATTCAATACCAAAGGTTTATGGTTTACTATTCCAAAAAGTGTTAAAGACACGTTGGAGGACATGTTTCCAAATGAAGAGGAAGTATTTGCTGGAGGCCTTCATGGAGCTGAGCACGCTTTAATTGGTCTGTTTCCTCTACATACCATGTGTGATAGATTTGATATAGGCGGGCTTTCCACTAATTATCACGAAGACACTCAGGAAGCCACTATCTTCATTTATGATGGTTATGAGGGTGGAATTGGAATAACCCAGAAGGCAGTAGATGTCTTCATTGACCTGTTGAAATCCACTCTTGACCTGCTCAACAACTGTGATTGTCAAAGCGGATGTCCTGCATGCATATACTCTCCGAAATGCGGCAACGACAATAAACCTCTTCACAAAAATGCAACTAAATATGTCCTTGAATATATGTACAAATTAGTCTCAAATGAGATTACGCCCAAAAAGGAAGACCATAGCGAAGAATCTGAAGCTAGAAAACCCATCAACAATGAAAACATGCAGTTTAGCGATGCATTGGAACTGTATAATAAGGGGGATTATTCACAATCAAAGGATATTTTAAACAATATCCTGGTTGCCAATAAAAACCATGTTGACTCTCTTGCATTGATGGCCCAGATATTATGTGAACAGGACCAGAATGACATTTCAAAAATGTTTGTCAAAAGAGCTTTGGCTATTGATAAGGCAAATGAAAGGGCAAATGAGCTTGATGTCCGGTTGAATAATAGGCAAAAGGCCAACAATGATGTTCATTTTGAAATAAATACGCTGGATGATGAAGAAGTATTGTATGAAGAGGCTTATGATTTGTATGAGCAGGGAGATTTAGAGACTTCTTTTGAAATTTTAGAAAAACTGGTTGATTTTGACAGTAAGAATGCTGATGCACTGGCTTTGATGGGTTTGATTTATTATCATTCAGGGATATTTCCCAAGGCAATAGAATACTTTAAAAAAGCGTATAAAATAGATAAAAATAGTGAAATGGTTCGCGAATTAAAGATGAGGGTGTCATGAACTGTCTGATGGGTCAGTTATGCATTGAACTATCAGTATAATTATTTAAGTTTTGTTTAAAGTTTTTCATTTATTTTACTTATATATTTAAAAATTATTATTATTAATTGTCAATAAAATTTTAGAAATTATTTGATTGTAAATAATATGCTAATATAAGGTGAAAACATGGCATCCGATGAATCAATAAACATTAAAAATCCCACATTTGTTGGGGTTGTATGTCCAAAATGTGGAAGTACAAAATACAAAGTCCTGGGTACCGGATCCTTAGGTGCAAGTGTTGGTAAACAGTTGCTTTTTGGAGGCGTTGGTAACATGGTGGCTAGTTCAAGGAGTAAAAACGACTTTGAAATCAAACCTGTGAAATTTAAATGTGAAGACTGCAATGAGAAGTATGAATCTTTACCGAATGAGGCTGCTAAAGATGAAATTCTTGATAAACCTTGCAAAATAACATTTAAAAGACTTTCAGGATTAATTGGAGCCGCCATTAGACATCAGGTATTCATGAATGGTATTAAGGTGGGAACTGTGAAAAACGGTTCTGAAATAGAATTTGAAACAAATACCAAGTCAAATGTAATATTTGTAACTGACCCTCATGGTGTTGCATTCAATGACCAATATGAGTTTGCTGCTGAAAGCGGCGGTGAAGAATACATCAAATTCAAGAAGAAATTTAAAAGATAAGATTATCCTTTAATTTTTCTTTTTTTTTTAAACGCTAAAACAGTAAATTTGGAGGAAGCAGTGATGATTTGGATAATATTAGGTTTAATATTTCTAATCCCATTATCTTTCATTATAATTGTATTGAAAAACTCATTTAACAATTCAAATGAAGATAATACTATCAATCCCACTTTCAAAAATCAGAAAAAAGAATGAATTTGATGAAAATTAATTGGAATTCTGTTAAATTAGGGTTCTTTTCACAAATGGAAATTCTTTTTACTTAATCAATTTTCATCATTAGCTATTTTTAAGTTGAAATCCTTATTGATAATATTGCATTAGGCATAAGGGCTGAATCCTTCCTCAAAGTGCTCGCAGACTTTTTCAAGCTCTTCAGGAATGTTAATTTTTTGTGTGCAATGTTCCAGGCAAGTTTCACAATAGGTGCATTCGTCTGCTGGAACCTTTTCATCACCTAGTTTGTCGTAGTAGAGCCTGTAAATGTCAGATTCCGGCTGGTTTTTACTGGTGTTGTATAGGTTGAAGTATTCTGGAATTGGAATCTCTTCTGGGCATGCTTTTATGCAGTATCCGCATTCGCTGCATGGAACCGCAACGCTTTCTCTTAGTTTCAGTGCCATTTTCTCTAGGAATCTGCTTTCCTCATCACTCAATACCTCAAAGTTTTCATAAGTGTCAATGTTATCCTCTAAATCGCTCATTTTGCTCATGCCGCTTAAAATGATTTTAACATGTTCAAGGGATGCACAGAATCTTATTGCGAAACTGGCTATTGATTTGTCGGGATTGAATGAGTTAAATTCACTTTTAATTTCATCGGAGGGATTTACAATCACTCCTCCTTTTAGAGGTTCCATCACATAGACGTCAAGCCCATGTTCTACGCATAGGTCATAACATTTGTGCGCTTCAATGGAGGGATCTTCCCAATCGAGGTAGTTCAGTTCCAGCTGGACAATATCTAAAAAGTCCCCGTATTTGTCAAGGACTTTTTTAAGGAGTTCTGAATTGTCATGGAAACTGAATCCAATTTTTTTAGCTATTCTGTTTTCCTTCATTTTTTTAACATATTCAAATGTATTGCATTTTTCAGCCAATTTCAGCCATGGAACGTTGATGTTGTGTATAAAAAACACATCAAAATAGTCAATGCCTAACCTTTCAAGCATTTCGTTAACGTATTTGTCGTTATCCTTCTCTGATGTCAATGCCCATGTAGGCATTTTGTCACAGATTTGATATGATTCTCTGGGATATCTTTCAACTACTGCCTTTCTGATTGCAGTTTCGCTTGCTCCTCCATGATAAGCATAGGATGTATCAAAGTAGTTAAAGCCTTTTTCCATGTAGATGTCTACCATTTCATTAAACAGTTCCTGGTCGATTTTTGTTGGATTGTTTGCATCGGTTTGCGGTAATCTCATACATCCAAAACCAAATTTAGATTTGTAAGTCATTTTAATATCTCCTTAGTTAATAATATTTTTGGAAGCAATATATTTAAATGTTGTTAAATGCAACAGTTTTTATATTTTTTTAAAATTTTCGGGTATTACATTAAATTAGTTTAAATATTAAATAGTTTTATTAATAAACAAAACTAAATTTATAATATTAATATTTATTGTAAGGAGAAATAAAATGCATGAATTATCAATGGCTCAAGGTATTATTAATGCAGTTATAGATACTGCAGAAAGTAATAATGCAACTGAAGTTACTGAAGTTACTATTGAATTAGGCAGATTGGCTATGGTGAATCCGGAACAACTTAAATTTATTTTAGGGGTTTTGGTGGAAAATACCCTTGTCGAAGATGCAGAAATTAAGTTTGAAGAGATTCCTGTTGAAGTGGATTGTTCTGAATGCGGATTCCATGGTGATGCAATACTTGATGATAAAGATCACTATGCTCCAATGGTCAAATGTCCTGAATGTGATAGTCTTGCAGTTGAAATTCTTAATGGAAGAGACATTGTTGTCAAAAATATTATTATTGAAAAACCTGATGATTAAACGATTTGAGGTGAAAATATGCACCAAGTAGCAGATGTAGAAGTAGCAAAAAATATTATGGATGCTAATAAAAGACTAGCAGACAAAAACTTGAAAAATTTGGAAGACAAAGAAATATTCTGTGTTGATTTTGTTGGAGCAATCGGCTCAGGTAAAACAACATTGATTGAAGAAATCATAGACAATACCGATTATAAAATTGGAGTTCTTGCTGGTGATGTAATCTCTGAATTTGATGCAGGACGTATTGAAAAGCATGATGTTCCAGTAGTGGGTCTAAATACAGGTAAGGAATGCCATTTGGATGCTCATTTGGTTGGTCATGGTCTTCATGACTTGCCATTGGAAGATTTGGACATGGTCATTATTGAAAATGTGGGCAATTTAATTTGTCCGGTTGACTTTGAACTTGGTTCCCACATGAGAATCGTGGTTGTAAGTGTTACCGAAGGTGACGACACAGTAGAAAAACATCCATTGATTTTCCAAACATCAGATGCTGTTGTAATAAATAAAGTTGACTTGGCAGAGGCAGTTGGTGCGGATGCCGATAAAATGGTTGCAGATGCTAAAAAATTGAATCCTAATGTAAAAATCATCAAATCCAGCCTTAAGGAAGGTAACGGATTGGATGAAATTATCAAAGCTATTGAAGAAAAGAAAAATAATTTATAAATAAATTTTTTCCGGTGGTTTCATGAAAGTGTGGGTAGATATTTCAAATGCTCCTCATGTAAGGTTTTTCAAAGATGTGATTAAATATCTTGAAGCAGAAGGTGAGGATGTAATTGTTACTGCAAGGCAATTTGGTGATATTCATAAGTTAATGGAAATGTATGATATAGATTTCATATCTGTTGGAAAACATGGTGTGAGTCTGTATGATAAATTGAGAGAATCTACATCAAGAGTCTATAATCTTGTTGATATAATACATGGTGAAAGGGTTGATGTCGCCCTTAGCAAGCATTCTATTGAGCTTCCTAGAATTTCATTTGGTCTAGGAATCCCAAGTTTGTACGTTTTAGACAACGAACATGCCCTTGCGGCTAATAAATTGACTCTTCCGTTATGTGATAGGATTATCACTCCGAATATTATAGATTTCTGGAAATTAATGAAATTTGGCGCTGATCCGAATACAATAATTCCATATAATGGAACTTCCGAATTAATGCATTTCAAAAGTTTTGAATATAATGATAATGTTTTTGATGATTTGAATCTTGATTTGAAACATAAAAAAACTATACTGATGAGACCTGAACCTTCACTTGCATCATACCTTGATGCCGATTGCAGAAAGTCAGTCTTATCTCCAATTGTTGACGAGTTAAAAAATGTTGCCAATATACTGATTCTTCCAAGATTCAGAGAACAGGCCGAAATATTTGAGGGAATTGATAATGTTTCAATATTGAAACCGCCTGTAGATACTTCAAGTATCATTAAGAAGGCTGATCTTGTCATTGGTGCTGGAGGTACAATGAATAGGGAAGCTGCAATCCTGCAAACACCCGTCATTTCATGTTATCCTGGTGAAACTTTGTCTGTGGACCAGTATTATATTAACAAAGGATTAATGTATCGTTCCATTGATACTGAGGATGTTATCAACAAGGCATTGGATTTTATTGTAAATCCTCATGAAAAGATTGAAGTGAAAACTGATGACCTGTTCCAAATTATTATTGACAATCTTTATGATTTGGCAAAAAATGGTAAATAGTTTTTTATAGTAATAGTATCAAATATTATTATTGTATTTTATTTAATTTTTATGGGCTGGTAGCTCAGATGGTAGATCGTCGCCTTGGCATGGCGGAGGCCCCGGGTTCAAATCCCGGTCAGTCCA
>NZ_JAUNXX010000148.1 GCF_030539555.1 Methanobrevibacter sp.
TTTACTATAATCTCAATAATTTTAATAGCCATTTGTCATTAAATTGTTTTGTTTTTGTAATATTTATTTGATTTGTTTTTTTGCAATATCTGGCGGCTTTGCATTGCTATTATAGAAAATATTGTATTAAATTATAAAATTATTTTAAGACTGTTAAATTGTTCTTTTTTTGAATTAAGTATTTCATATAAGTTAAAAGAAAAATCAATCACTTGGGATATCAAAAAATAGTATTAACAACATGATGCGTATAATTCGTCTTGTTGATTTTTTAAATTTATAAAATGAATTAAAAAAACATTTAGGAGTTTAAAACTCCTAATAATCTTTTGTATCAAAGTCGATTCCATCTTTAAATTCGATTTTGTCTTCTTCGATTCCAACGAGTTCATTAAATTCTTTTCTTTTTAAATCTTCTTTTTTATGTTCCAAAAAGCCATAAACGGATTTGTGTCTGGAACCGTTCAAAATCATTTCAATGGCTTCTTTTGCAATCATGATATTGTCCATTTCACCGATAAATGAAACTGTTTTACCATAAACTGCCATGTCCACTTCCGCCATTTCCATGATAATTTCACGTGTTTTTCCGTCTTTTCCAATAATTCTTCCTTTGTGTCTTGCAAGGGCTTTTTTTGATTTTCCTATGTATAATGGTAAACTTATCACTTCAAGATAAATGTCATCGCTGACTAATTTGAGCGCAACTTCTGGGTTGAATCCTCTAGCTACTGCTTTAACGATATGGTTCGCATTCCAAACTCCTAAAGGATCTTCCATATCTTCTCTAGGTTCAATATAAACTGTGCCATCATCGCTATCAATGTCGAGCAATGTCCCTGTAGCCTTTTCAATGGATTTTTTAACATTTCCATTGGTTCCGATTAATGCGCCCACTCTATTTTGAGGTATTTTCAAATAATCTGTTTCGGGCATGTTTTCACCTTTTCAAATATGTATTAATAATAATTTATTTAATAAAAATATTTAAAATTATAGGATTATTTATTGTTGGATATATTATTTAAACGTTTTTCCATTTAAAATAGGTATTAATGTTATGGGTGCCATGGTTAATCTCTTTTTAGCAAAATTCACATTTAACACTTTTTTAGATGATGATTAATTGATTGAGGTTATTATAGTTGTGTCAACATAATTTTATTTTAACGCGTTTTTTTTAAAAAGTAGGATTAACATATTCCCAAACTTCTTCAAAACTGGTTTTCACACCTAATTTGCTATACTCACGAACAAGTGTGTTGACGTCTCTTTCAAGAAGTTCTTTAGAAATTGGGTTGTCCAATACAACAGATTGCGAAACATCAATTATAATAGGTTCTTCATTTAAATTTAAAATGTTGTAGTTAGATAAATCTCCATGAACTAGTTTTGCTTCATTTACAAACAGTTTTAGCTGAACTAACAGTTTATTGAAAAATTCTTCAGGGTCTTCTGGCGGTTGATTTTTAACGGGCTGTGCAGGATTTCCATCTTCATCACCTATAAACTCAATAAGCAAGACATTATTGGAACTTGTTATGGGTTC
>NZ_JAUNXX010000047.1 GCF_030539555.1 Methanobrevibacter sp.
AAATCCGAAGTAATTGTGTGATAATTGCTGTCTCGATTAGAAAGAATAGTAATATTGTCTTGTGCAACATCAGCTGCACTAACTGATGAAACTAAAAATAAGAACAATAATGATATGATAAAAAGGTTAAATGCTTTTTTATACATATTTAAAACTTCCTAATAATCTATTTTTTATAATCAACGCGTTTATTGAAATAATTTTTTTATTTTGTAAAAATTATCCATTTATATAAAATTGATTAACGATTAATATTTTGATGTCAAATATATATAAATCTAACTTATATAACAGCATTATATTACAGAATAACATCGATATAACCATAATTACAATAAATAAAACTAATTAACAATGTTATATTAAGAATTTAAGACATTTCTATTTAAATAATATAAAAATCAATATTTAATCAATTACTTATCGACAAAATTTATTATTATAAATTGACTTAAGTGATTGAATATAACTGACTTAAAAGAGGATTAAAATGAATAAGAAGAGTTTAATATTAGCAATTCTGTTAGTATTAATTGTATCCTTAGGTGCAAGTACAGTATCTGCAGAAAATTCAACAGATATCACCAGCGCTAGTGAAACTACAGACATCATTAGCGATGTAAACACTACACCTCAGGAAGTTACTATCGAGACAACAGATACTAATGATCAAATTCAAGCAAAAATAAACGGCTTAAATGATGGAGATATCTTGAATTTCCAACAAGGAGAATATAAAGACATCTGCATCTACGTAAACAAGAGTATTACAATAAACGGTAATGGCGCAACATTATACGGATATGACAGACCATCCCTTAATACCACCCCAGACATAATCCTGAATACAACCGCTCAAGGAGGATACGCCATCACTAATCTTGCAACTTTATACATTCTTGAAACTGATGGATTGACTATGAAAGACCTCAACTTCGTTGCAGGTGCAAACAGCGGAACCAGCATGGGAAAAGATGCCCGATACAGTAACTGCGTAATTTATAATTATCGCTCAAACAATGCTCAAATTAGTAATATTACTGTAGACGGATGTTCCTGGGGAATTTGGCTTCAAAACTGTGCAGACACAATCATTGAAAACAACAATGTGAGAAACCAAATGATTACTGGAATCTTCAGTTTCCAATCTCCAAGAAGCATAATCAGAAATAACACTGTAACCAATGCTAAAAACCATGGTATTGACGTAAGACACCAATCAGGACCTAACGCTACTGTTATAAACAATAAGGTTATCGGTTCTGAAGAAGGTATCTATTTATTACACTCAAAAGGACACACTGTTACTGGAAATACAATCCTTAATTGTTCATTAAGTTCAATAACCTGTTGTGGTGCAGGAAATATCAATATTGAAAATAATACATTTTACAACTCAAGAATCGGTGTTCTTTTAGGAGGGGGAGCTCCTCAAGGAGGCGTATATACTGCATACTCAAACATTACAATCGGTGAAAATGACTGGAAATTAGACACATTACCATTCCCACCATCATTTGTATTCTATGTTGCAGAAGCAAAAGGTGATTATGCAAGTGTCTCATCAATGATGGGCACCCACACTGACAGCAGTGTATCTGAAATCACATATGTCGAATATACTGGAATTGAAACCCCCGCAGATGTTGTTGTAGATTATGGCACTATGTTAAAACCTACTGGAAATACTACAACAATAACCTCCGGAATGACCAACGATGAAATCCAAGCGACTATTGATGGAATGGCTAATGGAGATACTTTAATCTTTGAAGAAAATGCAGTGTTTGAAAATGTTACACTTTGCATTGTCAACAAAAACATTAAAATAATCGGAAATAATGCTACATTAATTGGCCGTGAATCTGCTAGCAAAGACTTAATTCCAGAAAGGATAATTAATGCAACTAATGCGGGCGGATTTGGAATCCAATATTCAGCAGTAATATATTCCGTTAATAATACTGGTACAGTCATAAGTGATTTAAATATTGTCGGCAAATATCCTGCATATGACGCTTCCAACATAAATCAATATAGTGAAGAATACTGTACTGCAGGCATCTATGCATACATCAGCAAAAACATTGCCGTTACGGGATGTAACATTAACGGTGCATCTTGGGGTATGTTTATTGGAGAAAGACAGAACGGATGTCCTAACGCAATACTTACAAACAATAAAATATCAAACCAGTACACAACAGGTATTTTATGCTTTGGATCCAAACAATCAATTATTGCAAACAACACAATAACCAATGCTAAAAATCATGGAATTGACGTAAGATTTGGAGCAGGATTTGGTGCAACCGTATTTAACAACACTATATCCGGTGCAAAAGAAGGAATTTATCTTTTACACTCTTACGGACACAAAGTTTACAACAACACAATATTAAACTCAAAAATCAGTTCAATTACATGTTACGGTTCTGGAAACGAATACTTATTCAACAACACTTTAAGTGGAAGCAGAATAGCTATTTTACTTGCTGGAGGATACTACAATGTGACTATCGGTCCAAATTCATACACTCCAGACAAATTACCATTCCCACCTACATTTGAATACTACCTCATTAAAGCTGAAAATAAATATATCAATAATGTAAAAAATGTAATGAGAACTTACAGTGACAAGGAAGTAGTTACTATTGAAGCTCCTGATGTAACCACAACATACAAATCCGGCGTATTAACAATTAAATTAATCGACCAAAATAATGTTGTAATGACAGGTAAAACACTTGCAGTTTCAATCAATACCACTAATCACACAGTTACAACTGATGAAAATGGTACTGCTACAATAGCTCTTGATTTACCTGCAGGAGATTACATTGCAAATATCAGTTTCACAGGTAACGATAATTATGCAAATGCAAAAGCAAGTGCCAAAATAACTGTTAATAAAGTTACCAGCACAATAACTGCAGCCGGAAAAACTGTTTATCTAAAAACCATTGCATCAGGTTACAAATACTCTGTAACCCTCAAAGACGCAAAAGGCAATACTTTAGATAAAAAGACAATTACAATTGTATTCAATGGTAAAACCTACAAAGCAACAACCAATTCCAAAGGTGTAGCTACTGTAACTCTTAAATCAACTGCAACAGGATCTAAAAAAGCAACTATTAAATTTGCTGGTGATGATGAATACAAAGCAGTCACTAAAACTGTAACAATCAAAGTCACCAAAGAAGCATCAAAATTAACCGCTTCCAATAAAGCATATAAAGTAAACCTCAAAATCAAGGCTTATAAAGTTGTTTTAAAATCCAAATCCGGAAAAGTTATTGCAAAAGCTAAAGTTACTATCAAAGTTAATGGTAAAACTTATTCTGCAACAACCAATGCAAAAGGTGTTGCAACCTTAAAAATTACCAAATTAACCAAAAAAGGTAGTTTCACTTCACTTGTCAAATTTGCAGGTAACAAATACTACAATGCAATAAGTAAAAAAGTTAAAATAATTGCAAAATAAAGAGATTTTAATTAATCTCTTTTAATTTTTCTTTTTTTAAAAAAATAAGTTTAGTAAGCATTCTTTCTGCTTACTGCTATATAAATTATAAATATTCCAACCAAAATTAGAACTATTTGTGGGAATATTGCGAAAAATATTGCAGGGATTACTCCCAATTCGGCTAAAAGCCAAAGCACACCATAAATTACAATTAATACTCCAAATAGAATAGCAATCTTATAACCCACATCTTTCAAGTCATAAAAAGGCATTCCACCAAACGGACCGGGCACATTATCACCTACAATTCTTTTGTTCCTTCAGGAGTTCCAACAATGACCTTATCAACCATCTGTGAGAATATTCCGTTTTCCACAACGCCCGGAATTGAGTTCAAATCAATTTCCAAGTGAACCGGTGATTCTATTTTCTCAAATTTGGCATCAATGACAAAGTTACCGTTATCCGTTATTACAGGACCGTCTTTTCTTTGGGCCATTCTTATTTCACATACAGCCCCCATATCCTCAAGAGCCTGAATAACCACACGGGATGCGTCAGGTAAAACTTCAACAGGAACTGGAAAACTACCTAATTGTTTAACACATTTTGATTCATCTACAATGACAATGAATTCTTCAGCAGCATAATCAACTATCTTTTCTTTTGTATGTGCTGCTCCGCCACCTTTAATCAGATTGAATTGAGAATCAACTTCATCAGCACCATCCACAGACAGGTCAATGTCATGCTCTTCCAAAGTAGTTATTGGAATATTCCACTGTTTAGCAATAAACAATGACTGGAATGATGTTGGAATTCCCATTACGCTAATTCCTTCATCACGAATTCGCATGCCTACTTTTTCTATAAAATAATGGGTTGTTGAACCTGTACCAAGCCCTAAAATCATCCCATCTTTTACATACTCTGCAGCTTTATAACCCGCATTCTTTTTACTGGAATCATTACTACTAGCATTTTTCATTATACCACAAATCCTAAAGTAAGTTTATTGAGTTTATAACCTTTTTTACATTCCTCTTTATGTTTACCGTTATTTTCCAAAACAATGCACTTATCGTTTTCCTGTAATCCGTCCGGGAAACATAAATCGTGGAATTCGCAAGTTTCATCACATTCAGGAGCGTTAAATGTAAATGTTGATCCTTCAAAAATACTTTTTGAATCTGTCAATAAATCTATTTTAGCCCGATCAACTTCAACAGGAATTACAGTTTCTTCCGCATGTATTGGGCATTTCTGTTGGGTGTCTTTAACATCGACAACAACATATTTCCTATTTAATTCTAGATTTCCAACGCAAGATGATTTAAATCTGCAATTTTCGCATTCATCAGCAGGACCTAGAAAAACAAACTCCTGACCTTTTTTTGCTAATTCTTTTCCTATCAATGTAATCATTAAATCACCTCTGTCTTATGAGCAAGTTCATAGGCAGCTTCCTTTGAAATTCCGTTATCGCCCAAAATAGTGTATCTTTCAGGTCTGATTTCATGAGCCATAATCAGTGCTTCAATAATATCCTCTTCAGCCACACCAATTTCCGCTGCAGTGGTTGGAGCTTGGACTGCTTTAAGAGACTCTCTAATAGCTTTCCAATTTCCTCCATGAAGATACATCATCATTATTGTTCCTATACCACATTGTTCACCATGAAGCGCAGGCTTATCCAATATTTTATCCAGCGCATGTGAGAAAAGATGTTCAGATCCGCTTGCAGGTCTTGATGAACCTGCAATACTGATAGCCATTCCTCCGCTGAATAAGGATTTCATAACTATGCGTGCACTAGGTTCAAGATTAGGTTTAATATTGGCAATATTGTCTGTAATCAGATGCGCAGACATGATTGATAGTGCCGCTGCAGATTCAGAAAAGGATTCATTTTTAAGTCTATGAGCCAATTCCCAATCTTTGATTGCTGTGAAGTTAGCTATTAAATCGGCACATCCTGCAGCCAGCAATCTAAATGGTGACTGTGCAAGAATTTCAGAATCGGCAATGACTGCTATCGGAGAGTGTGCAGTCATTGAAATTGAAGTATTAGGATTTTTGATTGATGCCATAGGAGATACAATACCGTCATGTGAAGCTGTTGTTGGCATGGATACAAAATATACTCCCTGATTAAATGAAGACAGCTTAGCTACGTCTATAACTTTTCCCCCACCAATACCTAAAACAGCAGTATCTGGTGTGATTAATTCTTCAACTTCAGATATTGAATCTGCAGATGCTTTATTCACTTTAATAACATCATATTCAATACCATCATTTTCCAGGCTTTCAATGGCAGGTTTTGCACCCACATCATATGTATGAGAACCTGTAACGATTAGAATCTTTTTATCTAAATGCAACGATTTACAAATCCCCCCAGTATCTTTTATAATACCAGGATCGATGTAAACTTCACGAGGCATTTGTATTTTCCTATTACTCATAAATATCTCCTAATATTAAATTATACATTAATATATATGTAAAGAGTAATTATAAATAACTTTCTTTTAAATAACTTTAATACTTATTAAAAACAGATAGTTTAATGTTATAAAAATTATTTTAGGTGATAAGGTGGAAAATTTTGATGAATGGTTTCATGATATTTTAGAAAATGCGGACATAACTGATTCAAGGTATCCTATTAAGGGAATGGCTGTTTGGAGACCATACGGTTTTCAGATAAGAAAACATTCAATGAACATTATTAAAAGATTACTTGATAAGGACCATGACGAAGTACTCTTCCCAATGCTTGTTCCTGAAAGCGAACTTGCTAAAGAAGGAATTCATGTGAAAGGATTCGAAGATGAAGTGTACTGGGTAACTAAAGGTGGTCAAAGAGAATTAAA
Source organism: Methanobrevibacter sp. (assembly GCF_030539555.1). GTDB lineage: Archaea > Methanobacteriota > Methanobacteria > Methanobacteriales > Methanobacteriaceae > Methanocatella. The sequence continues at coordinate 6,352 of NZ_JAUNXX010000047.1, forward strand.
CGAACAGTTAGCGCTCAGACCAACCAGTGAAACCGCAATTTATCCGATGTACTCCTTATGGATTAGAACACACATTGACCTTCCAATTAAAATGTATCAAATCGTAAATACATTCAGATACGAAACAAAACACACAAGACCATTAATACGTGTGCGTGAAATCACAACCTTCAAAGAGGCTCACACCGCCCATGCAACCAAAGAAGAATCAGATGAACAAATTCAAGACTTTATTGAAATGTATAAAGAATTCTTTGACGATTTGGGAATTCCCTACTTAATTTCAAAAAGACCTGAATGGGACAAGTTTCCGGGTTCCGACTATACAATGGCTTTTGATACCATCATGCCTAACGGCAAGACTTTGCAAATTGGTACAATCCATAATTTAGGACAAACCTTCGCAAAAACCTTTGACATTACCTTTGAAGATAAGGATGGAGAACACAAATACGCTTATCAGACATGTGCTGGAGTATCCGACAGAGTCATTGCATCATTAATTGGAATTCACGGTGACGATAAAGGATTACGCTTACCGCCGAAAGTATCACCTAATCAAGTTACAATAATTCCAATTCTATTCAAAAAGGGCAAGGAGGAAGTTCTTGCAAAATGTGATGAAATCAAAGAAAAACTCGAAGCTGAATGTTTAAGAGTCAATATTGATGACAGAGACATCAGGCCAGGTAAAAAATTCAATGATTGGGAGTTGAAAGGAACTCCAGTCAAACTCGAACTTGGACCGCGCGATTTGGAAAACAACATTACAATAGCCATGAGAAGAGACACTGAAGAAAAGGTTGAAATTGCTCTGGATGATAATTTGGCAGATAACATTATTGAACTATTGGACAAATCCTCTGAAAATCTATCATCACAGGCATGGGATTTCCAAGCAGAACATGTTAAATTCGCAGAAACCCTTGATGAAATTCCAGAGATTATTGAATCCGGCAATGTTGCCAAATTCTATTGGTGCGGCGAAGAGGAAGTGGGACATGAAATTGAAGAGAAGACAGGATATGACGTTTTAGGTATTCAAGAGGAAATATCTGAAGGCAAATGCATTGCAAGCGGAAAGGATGCGAAATATGTTGCTTTAATAGCTAAAACATACTAGTGATAACATGGATGACATTTACGCAATTATTCCAGTTTCTAAGTTCAAGAATGCCAAAACAAGATTATCTCCATTTTTATCAGAAGCTGAAAGAGAAAAACTCCTGAAAGTGATGCTTCAGGACGTGACTGACACCTTAAAGAAACATGTAGACAAAATTTTCATCATCAGCAGAGATGAGGACGTGTTAAGTTATGCGGAAAGTTTGAACTTGAATACAATCCTGGAAGATGAGAATTCCAATTTGAACAAAGCACTGACACAGGCCATGAAATATTGCAAAGGAAAAGCCAGAAAAATTATTATCGTTCCTTCAGACATTCCCCTAATTGGAAAAACAAATATCCAGATGCTTATCGAGGCATCTAAAAGTCTTGATTTCATAATTGTTCCATCAAAAGGAGGTGGAACAAATATGATTATCATGAAACCTATGGCAATCAGGACAAAATTTGAAGGCTTCAGTTACAAAGAGCATGTGCAGGCTGCCGAGAGAAAAAAGTTAAATCCGCAGGTTCATGATTCCCTCTTTATGGCGCTTGATGTTAATACTGCCGAAGATTTGGGTGAAATCATGATTCATGGTGAAAAAACCCACACCCGAAAATATCTAAAAGAACTGAAAGTAACATTCGAGCCATTCCGTGGATCTGAAAGAATAAAAGTCACCCGGGCTGATTAGATGATTGTAATGAGCATAGCTGGAGTTGACCCGTCAGGCGGTGCTGGCGTTTATGCAGATTTAAAGACATTTCAGGCCATCGGCGTTTATGGAACATGCATAGTAACTGCATTAACTGCGCAAAATCCTTATAAATTCTTCTCAACTTTACCAATATCACCAGAATACATTGCTGAGCAAATCGATTCAGTAATGGATTCATATGAGGTTGAATTTATAAAAACAGGAATGTTATACTCTCCAGATATCATCAAATTGGTTGCCCGGAAAGTAAAGGAGTATGACCTCAAAGCAGTAGTTGACCCGGTAATGGTTGCAACCTCCGGAGGAGATTTAACCAAAGAAGACCTTGCGGATGCTTTTAATAAATATCTGCTTCCAAATGCAAAACTAACCACACCAAACATATCCGAAGCCGAAAAATTAACTGGTTTTGACATTAACACCACGGAAGATGCAATGAAAGCCTGTGAAGCCATCAAATGCAACAACATCATTACAGGAGGACATTTGGATGGAGTGAATACCATCAGCATTGATGGTGAGATTACAACAATAAAACAAGAATTGATTGAAACTGACAATTTACACGGCACAGGCTGTAATTTATCATCAGCCATTGTTGCTTATCTGGCTAAAAATAACGATTTAAAAACAAGCATTATAAAATCCCTTGATTATGTTTATGAAGGAATAAAAAATGGGAATTATGGAACATTAATAGCTAAGATATAAACTATTATTCTTCCATATTTAATTTTTCAACAATTGATTCCTGAAGCCGGATGAATTCATTGGATTCTCTTTTTCTTGGCCTTTCAATGCCCACTTTAATAATCTCGGCAATTCTTCCAGGATTCTTATCCAGGATAACTATCTTATCTGCCAAATAGACTGCTTCGTCAACATCGTGAGTTACAAAAACGATTGTGTTTTCAAATCTTTTCCAGACCCCTATGAGCTGTTCTTGAAGCTTGTGCCTATTCTGCATATCCAATGCAGAAAACGGTTCATCCATGAGCAGGATTGGTGAATGATTAAGCAAAGATCTGATAATTGCAACCCTCTGTTTCATACCACCTGAAAGTTCATGAGGATAGCTATCCTTAAAGTCAATTAATCCAACACTTGTGAGATATCTTTCTGCGGCAGCAATGTTTTCGGCTTTTGAACTCTGTTTTGTCATCTCAAGACCGAAAGTTACATTCTGTAAAACAGTTAACCATGGGAATAAAGAATATTGCTGGAAAATTACTGCCCGATCTCCAGACGGTTTTTTTACAACTTCACCATTTGCAACAATTTCACCAGAGGTAGGTTGGTCAAGACCTGCTATCAAACGGAGGAGTGTTGTTTTTCCACATCCGGACGGTCCTAAAAGACATATCAATTCACCATCACCAATGTTTAAATTAATATCCTCCAAAACAGATAATTTTTCTGTCTTTTTACTTTCAAAGGATTTATTTATATTTTTAACTTCAATTGACATCAACACACCTACCAGAATATCCTATTTTGAGCTTTTGTAAATACAAAGTCGAATGCAAGTCCTATTAAACCGATTACCAGCATACCTACAACTGTAGTACCTGTATCAAACAGGTTTGTTGCAGTTAAAATCATATAACCTAAACCGCTGCTTGAACCAATCATCTCTGCAGAAATGGTACACATTAAAGCAATTCCGATACCCACCTTCAAACCGGAAACAATATACGGCACAGTTGAAGGCACTACTACATGTCTTAAGACATTCCAGTCATTCGCCCCCAAAGTTTGAGCAGATTCAACTAAAACCTTATCAGTTCTTTTAACTCCATCAATAGTATACACTAAAATAGGAAATACACATCCCATGAATATGATGAATACAGCAGGGAATGTACCTATTCCAAACCATAAAATTGAAAACGGAATCCATGCAACAGGCGGAATCGGCCTTAGCACACTTATTACAAAAGTACATAAATCCTCCAAGGTTTTATACCATCCGAGCAATATTCCAACTGGAATAGCCACAACAGATGCGCAAATCAAACCTGCAAATACCTTAAATAAGGTATCAAGGGTATTTGTAAGAAGTTTTCCGTTCTCTATTACCACCCATGCGGAATTTACCACATCGATAGGGCTCGGCAATATATATGAAGAAAACAGTTCTATCCCATCAGTTATAAAATACCAGAACAATATTAAAATTATCGGTACAATCAACGGAATAAATTTATTCTTATAATTATCAAACATTTCATCACTTAATTAAAATTTTTATACATTAATAAATAGGTCATCATTGTATAAAAACTTTAAAAAAATTAGCTAAAGATACTATTAAATACTAAGAAAAAGGAAATAATGATAACCAGGTGAAACATTGAACATTCATGAAAAATTTTTCTCAAAAATAGGATTGAATTATGCAATATTAGGTATATCAGCCATCATAATCCAAATCGTCTTATTGAACATTATCGGAATACTCCATGCAGATTTGCTTAGCGATTTTAACATGTTGGTCATATTAACATCCCTATGCAATTATATACTCCCATTTCCAATATTTTACTTTCTGATGAGAAAGATAGCATCGCAAAAACTAGAAAAACACCCATTAGATATCAAAATATTCCTACTCTACTTTGCAATTTCAATAACCCTGATGTGGATTGGAAATATAGCCGGTCTTCTGATTACTGCAGCAATCGGGAATTTTTTCCAAACCGACATCATAAATCCTGTAGAAAGGCTAATCAACTCATCGGACATCATGCTGAATCTAATGTTAGTCAGCATCATAGGCCCGATTTTTGAAGAGATATTATTTAGAAAGTTTCTGGTTGACAGAACAATCAAATATGGTGCCAGGGTTTCAATAATACTGTCAGCAATAATATTCGGGTTTTTCCACGGCAACATAAGCCAATTCTTTTATGCTTTCCTGTTGGGAGGATTTTTTGCATACGTTTACATAAGAACCGGAAAAATAATCTATACTATACTTTTACATATCAGTCTCAATCTATTAGGATCTGTCATTAGCCTATTCATGGGTGAAAGTGCCCAGGCAGTGCTTTCAAATGCATTCGGCCCATTTGATTTGGCAGTTGTGGGGATTTATTTTCTAGTGATTATTTCAGCATTCCTTTTTGGAACATATGGCCTGTTAATGTATAAAAAAGGAAAATTCAATGGGGCCAAAACACAGATTGCCTTAAAAAATCCCATTAAAACAATGATACTAAATCCGGGAATGATCTGCTTTGTTGCATTCTTCATCATCGAAATCATCTATGTGCTGACTGCATGAAATATTTCCCCGCCACACTTTTATTGTTCCGGTAAAAAAAAGATTTTAAGGTAAAAGATTCTCTGAAGTTAAAAAAACAGCTATTTAAATATAATAACTCAACAGATAATTTTAAAAAATAACACAGAATGTATGATGAAAATTTAGACAAAACACAATAG
>NZ_JAUNXX010000092.1:0-4109 GCF_030539555.1 Methanobrevibacter sp.
ATATAATAGGTGATGCTTTAGTATATCCATTTCACAATATTAAAGCGTTAGTTTTATATGTTATTTTAGGAATTGTTGCTGCACTTATTGGAGGAGCAGCAGTGGTTGGTATTATCGGTGCTTTTAGTACAACAGGTGTAGGTGCATTGGCATTTGATTTATTAGGAATTGTCGGACTTATTGTTTTTATTCTTATAATGTTTCTGATTGAAGGATATGCTTTAGACATTGTAAAATATGGTATTGAAAGAAGGGATGATAGTCCTGGAATAGACTTTGCAAGACAAGTTTCTAACGCAATCAAATTAATTATTGTTGACTTTGTATATTACATTGTTCCTTCAATTATCATTTTCATTTTAGGCATTTTCCTTAGAGATTGGTTACTTACCATAATCAGTTTAATTTTAGTCATTGTATTTACTTTGGCTAACTTTATGGCTAAATGTAGATTAGCAAAAACTGATGATTTGGGTGATGCTTTAGCTATTGGTGAAGCTATTGGAGACATCTCCAGAGTAGGAATCGGTAAACTCATTGCAACTGTTGTTGTTATTTTTGTTATCCTGATGATTGTTATATTTATCCTTGCAGCTATTACTAATGCAAATAACACTATTGGTAGCATTTTACTAGGTATTTTTGCAGTTTACTTTGTATTCTTCTACAATAGAGCTATTGGTTTATTATACTCTGATGCATAATCAAACCATCTTTTTTTCTTTTTTTTGTTGCGACATTATGATTTGGAAGCTAATCATGAGAATGTTCAATGGAGGGAATTGTGTATTTCCATTAAATCCCTGTTAATACAGTTCATTAACATTTATCTCAATTAACTCAGATACATCGTAATGGCTGGCGATTCCTATTTTATAGTTTTCAATATCAAATAGATTAAATTTTAAATTTTTTTTGTCATTTTTAAGGCTGATTTTATCTTCAATTATTATTTCAAAACTGTCTAATTTCAGATTCATTCCAAGGCCAGTATATTTCATGTAGCTTTCCTTTAAAACCCAGTATTTGAAGAATTCTTCTTGTCTGTTTTCGGCGTTCATGATGTTTTCATATTCGCTGTTGTAGAAGTAATGTCTTGCTATGTTTAAATCAATTTCAGGGTCAATAATTTCAACATCCGCACCAACTTCTCTATCAGATATTGCGCATAAGACAATTTTGCCCGAATGGCTTAAGTTGAAATGGATGTTTTCATGGTTGGATATGTATGCCTTGCCATATTTTTCAGTTTTGAATACTGGATTAGTGATATTTGCTTCTGCCAGCATTTTTTTCAAAAGAAGATATGCTCCGCAACTCAGCTTTTTATCCTTTTCAAATCTATAAAAATTGATTTTTTCCTGGCGTTTTTTGGAAACCAGGCCATAAGCCTTTTTCAAATCCAGATTTTCCACATTACAATAAGCTAATCTAATCATTTTATCTTCAGGTATAATAATGTCATGTCATCGAATTGTTCTGCATCTTTAGTGAAGTCAATGATATCATTCAATAATGGTCTGATAGGATTTTTATCAACTTTAAATTCATTGAAGAAGTTTAAAAGTCTCTCTTCGCCATACATTTCATTGTCATTATTGTTTGCATCAGTTATTCCATCGGTGTAGACTACTAGTTCGTTTGTCAATGTTATCTCTTCGTTTGTAAATTCAAAGTCTTCCATTATTCCCAGAACAATTCCTGAATCTATATCCAAATATCTGAATTTATCATTTTCTTTAATTAATGGCGGATTGTGTCCAGCATTTGAAAAAGTTATTTTGCCGGTGTCTTTGTTGTAGACTCCAAGCCATAATGTAAGAAACATTGATTCGGAGTTGTTTTCACATATCTGATTATTCAGTGCATATAACACTTTTGAAGGGTTCACTTCACTTTTAATCAATTGTTTTATCAGCACTTGAGTAATCATTGCAAGGATTGCCGCTGGAACACCCTTGCCTGATGCATCACCAATTACAATAGCCAGATTATCATCATCTAATTGATAATAATCGAAAAAGTCTCCTCCAACCTCTTTTGCAGGTTGTGAATAGCCGTTAACAGTATAATCATCATTTACTATGGCTTCTGTTGGAAGGTTTGCAGCCTGAATTCTTGTTGCAATATCAAGTTCTGCTTTAATGCGCTCTTTTTCACCTTCAATTTCATGAATATTTTCAATATAATTGTTGTTGAAGTTAATCAAATCAGTGTATGAGCGAGCCAATGTACCTATTTCGGTTTGATCATCAACATATCTGGAATATATATTGACCAGTCCTTCAGATTCTATCTTTTCGTTTTCATGTATGAAATTCTCAATTTTTGAAAAGGATATGATAGGCTCAATCACTCTAATCTCAATGTATCTCAAAACAGACATTGAAGGTATGAAGAAAATCAAAAGTAAAATGTCTATCAGTATCATCATTGAAATCATGATTTCATTTGCATTTATTGGAAGGAAATCATCAATTGCAGTAATTAATATGGAATCATAGGACATTAAAATTCCAACGATGATGATAAAGAGTATTGTTAAATGGAAAAGGTTCATTATCTCTTCTGGAATGGATTTTGAGTTTTTAATGACAATATCTGAAGTAATCGGTTTTGATAAGTAAACAAATATAATTGCAGTAATGACAATCAACTCGAAAGAAGCAATGTAGTTATTTAAAAGATTGCTGTAATCAATTACTAGTGATAAGAGTATGCTAATGAGCAATAAAATTGCGAGTATCTTATAGAGTTTCTCTTTGGATTCCTTATTGGATGTTTGAGGAATGTGTACAAAATCAATTTTATTTGAAAGCCAGATTCCAATTATTCCAAAGACAAATGATGAATTGATGAAGTTAAAGAAATATCTAATTTCTAAAAGACTGTTTATGGAGATAGTCTCTGGATATAACAAGTAAAATAGTTTTCCGTGCAACACTGAATATAAAATCCCACAAATAATGGTTATTCCTATGAATAAAAGGATATTGGTGGTATTATTTAATTTTGGTTTTGTTATTTCCAATCTGTTTTTATAATCTCCATACCATAATTTATATGCAAGATAAGATATTCCAAAGCTTACAATGGCGGATAAAATTGCGATTGTTGGACTGTAACCTCTTATTAAATCGCATAAAAAATTCCCAATAACTGATCCGATTGCACCGTATGGTCCAAAAAGCAGTCCTGAAATCAGCAGTATTCCAACATGAAGGCTCAATCCTTCTCCGAAATTCTGCCCACCATTCAAATAATAAATTCCCAAATTAAATATTAACATTAATATGAAAGGAATTCCAATTTGTTTTAGCTTATTTTTCATCATTCCACTTTTTTAATAATTTTCAGGCAATTTTCACCGTTAATGTAGTTATAATCCAACTCATCAGCCAGTTCTTTTGTTAAAAAAATTCCCAATCCTCCAATCTGAGCCTCATCAATATCATCTGGTAGAGGAGGATTTTCTTTTAAAAGCGGGTTGAATTCAACTCCATTGTCTATAAATTCAATAGTTAATGTTGGTTTTCTGAATTCAGCATTGACGATAATAAAGTCTGTTTTTGAGTAATCGACAATATTGACGAAAACTTCTTCAACAATTAAATTGACTTGAAGGTCTTCACGCCCAAGCTCGTTTAAAATAAACTCGTTTAAAGTATATAATTCCTTTATTTCCGGTTTTAAGGTTATTGAGTTCATTCTATCTTTAGGATTTTGTCAAAACCGGACATTCTGAATATTTCACCAACAGAATCGTTAACGTTTTTAATGGCGAATGGAATGTCTTCTGATTTCAATTTCTTTTGGGTTGCAATCAAAACCCTAAGGCCGGCACTTGAAATGTATTCCAAGTCTGTGAAATCCATAATTAATGAATCAAAATTACCTAATTCTTCATTAATCTCTTTATCAAGGTCCTGTGAGGTAATAGTATCAATACGGCCTTCAATTGATAATGTCAATTCCTTTTTATTGTAATTTTTAACAATATTCATGATAATCACTAATTATTATATTGGTTTATATTAATTTTTAAATATTTTGTTTAAAAAATATTTTAAAACAAATGAGGGAACCAACATTAGTAAGTGGTGTAGGAG
>NZ_JAUNXX010000092.1:4119-4604 GCF_030539555.1 Methanobrevibacter sp.
AAATATATCATTAAATATAACTATTATTGATTGTTTAAAATCTTGGTGATTATTATGCAAAATTCGAATGAATATAATAATTGTTTAACAAATATACCTAATGTAATTGAGTCAACATTCAATCAAATTATTTTAACTTTTGAAAAGAAAATCGATGAATCTCTTTTTACTTCAGCAATGTCTGTTTATTTATCTAGAATAAATCAGTCTGAAGGTATTGTTTTTAAAATTTACAGAAATAATAAAGAAATTCCCCTAAAAATCGAATATAATGAGAATAGTTCAGTTAATTATTTATTATCAGAAGTTGATGAATTGATAAATAATTTAAAAGAGGAAAATTATATTTTTGATAATGAACTGTTGCATGCCTACTCTATTTTTAACATAAAAAATAATGATGAGTTTGTTCCTCATGAAAAATCTATTTTAAACTGCTTGTTTGATGAAACTTCCGTTGAATTTATTTATAATGAAAGCGTTTT
>NZ_JAUNXX010000017.1 GCF_030539555.1 Methanobrevibacter sp.
TAGAAGTAGCAAAAACCCAAGAAGACGAAGTTGGAGATGGAACTACTACTGCAGTTATTATTGCTGGAGAATTATTAAAAAAATCCGAAGCATTACTTGACTCTGACATTCACCCAACTATCATAGCTATGGGATACAGAAAAGCTGCAGAAAAAGCACAAGAAATTTTAGATGAAATCGCAATTGAAGATATTGATTCTGAAACTTTAATGAAAGTGGCTATGACTGCAATGACTGGTAAAGGAACTGAAGCAGCACGTGAACCATTAGCAAGATTGATTGTAGATGCTGTAGAAGCAGTTGCTGATGAAGATGGTGTAGACACTGACAACATCAAAATCGAGAAAAAAGATGGTGCTGTTGTTGAAGAATCCAGTTTAGTTGAAGGTGTAATCGTAGACAAAGAAAGAGTACACCCTGGTATGCCATCAGAAATCAAAGATGCAAAAATCGCATTAGTCAACACTCCATTAGAAGTTAAAGAAACTGAAATGGACGCTGAAATTACTATTACTGATCCTGCTCAAATGCAAGCTTTCATTGAACAAGAAGAAAAAATGGTCAAAGATATGGTAGATAAAATAGTTGGTGCTGGTGCAAACGTATTATTCGCACAAAAAGGTATTGATGACTTAGCACAACACTACTTATCCAAAGCTGGCGTTTTAGCTGTAAGAAGAGTTAAAAAATCCGACATTCAAAAATTATCCAGAGCTACTGGTGCAAATGTCATCACCAACTTAGATGACTTAACTGAAGAAGATTTAGGTGTTGCAGGTATTGTAGAAGAAAGAAAAATCTCCGGCGAAGACATGATTTTTGTAGAAGAATGCAGCGGAGCTAAATCCGTAACATTATTCGTAAGAGGAAGTACCAAACACATTGTAGCTGAAATCGAAAGAGCTATTGAAGATGCAATCGGTGTAGTAGCAGCTACTGTGGAAGATGACAAAGTTGTTGCTGGTGGAGGAGCTCCTGAAATCGCAATGGCTAAAAAACTCAAAGATTATGCAGAATCCATTTCTGGAAGAGAACAATTAGCTGTAAACGCTTTTGCAGAAGCTTTAGAAATCGTACCAAAAACCTTAGCTGAAAATGCAGGTTTAGACAGCATCGACTCATTAGTTGACTTAAGAGCAGCACAAGAAGACTCATTCTACATGGGATTAGATGTATTCACTGGTGAAGTAACAGATATGAAAGAAGCTGGAGTAATTGAACCTAAACGTGTCAAAAAACAAGCTATTCAATCTGCATCTGAAGCAGCCGAAATGATTTTAAGAATTGACGATGTAATTGCATCCACTAAAGGCCCTGAAGACATGGGCATGGATCCTTCCGCAATGGGTGGAATGCCTCCAATGATGTAAATTTAAAGAAATTTTAATTAATTTCTTTTCTTTTTTTTTATTTTTATGGAATCTAAACTATTTTTCTTAACTTCTCTTAAAGATGAAGTGTATTATCTAAAAGATACTATTTTTGTTAAGTTCAATGTTAAACGTAATGGGATTTCCACCTCAAAAATGAACGGAGGATTTTCTGATAACTTTAAAAGTGTTTTTAACCACCATCTCTCACAGGAAAACATTGACTATCTCGAAAACCATGATGTTTGCGGTTATCTCATGAGGCATTGCAGGGGATTGAACATTGATTCCAGTTTTACAACAGGTCTGATAACTCTTGCAGAGATGAAAAATGTTGGAATTGTAACAGAGTCCTTTAAGGATTTGGAAGTCGTTGCAATAACAACTGCGGGTGTAAGGACAAACGCTGTTCGTGCAGGAGATCCAGCATCATTTTATGAGAAAAACGGCAAATTCGGTACAATAAATACGATAATTTTACTTAATGTTACTCTCGAATATGAAACATTGCTTGAGGCCTTCATGACTGCAACTGAAGCAAAGACTGTCGCTTTGAACGATTTAAAAATTCCATCACAATATTCAAATGGTTATGCAACAGGAACAGGAACAGACGGTTTGTGCATATTTTCAAATCTTGAATCTGAAAATATATTGACAAACGCCGGAAAACATTCCAAGTTAGGGGAACTTATTGGTAATGCGGTTAATGAATCGGTTAAAAAAGCCGTTAAAAAACAGGTGTGGGTATCTGAAAAATCACAGTCAAATGCATTGGTTCGTCTCAACAGATTTTCTTTGGATATCAATGAGTTTTACGATAATTTGGATTGTGACAAAGAGGAATTTATTAAACTTTTACAAAAGGATATGAAAAAACAAGATAATGTTGCTATTGCAAGTTCCGTTCTGAATTTAATCGATGAAGTTGAATGCAATCTGATTAAAAATGAAGATGCTTTAAATTTAGCCGAAAAAATAACTGAAAATTGCAATAGTTATCCAATTAAAACATTACTTGAATATTGGATAAGCTATTTTATCACCCCAAATGTAATTCATCCATGACTTAAATGAATCGTAGTATTCTTGCATTTTAACAGTTAAGTGTCAGTTAATTTAATCGGTCTTAAAAATTATAAAACAACTTGGGATGGTCAAATTAATGTTTCAACCAAAACTTTAACTCAGAACGGCTACTATTTAATATATGCGGATTATTGCCTGAATAGATGGAATATTTAAATCCTGCAATGAAAGATTATTCAGGGAACTCAGGACAGACAATAATCTAAAAATTACTGGCAAAGTTAATTACACTACAGCTAAAAATCTTGGAATAATTTAAAAGAGTTTAATCAAACTCTTTTATTCGTTTATTTTAAAATCAACTATTTCTCCATTGTCCTGAACTATTTTTGCAATTGATTCTTCGGCAGCAGATAATTTTTTTTCACATGCTTTTACCAGTTCCATTGCCTTTCCAAATTCATCAATTGCATCATCCAATGGCACGTCTCCATTTTCCAATTTGCTTACGATTTCTTCCAATTTTTCCAAACTTTCTTCAAAACTTAAATTTTCCATTTATATCACCCTTGTATTTACAGTTCCGTCATCAAATTCCACATCAAGTTTATCTCCGGATTTCACCTGTTTTGCTGAAGATATTACTTTGCCTTCAACTTTTGTCATAGAATAACCTCTTTTTAATGTTAAAAGAGGATTCAACACATTCAATTTATCAACATTTCGCAGATATGGTTCTCTTTTCATCCGAATAATCTCTTCCGGATTTTTCATGATGTTCTTGTTTTTCAGGTTAACTAGCCTGTTTTTATTTTTGGTGATGATGTTTTTGGATGCAAACTCCAATTTGGTTACCAAGTTATCCAATGTCATTCCCTTGATTTCATAAATCGATTCCGGATTTTTCAAAACCTGCTTTTGGGAAAGGTTGTTTAGTTTAATTCTATTCTGTTCTATCATGCTGCCAATATTTTTGTTTAAACGGGCATTTAATTGACTTATTTTGTATTTGACTTCTCCCGTATCGGGAACTGCTATCATTGCCGCTCCTGTTGGTGTTGGAGCTCTTTTATCAGCTACAAAATCAGATATTGTAAAGTCAATTTCATGGCCTACTGCGCTTATGGTTGGAATTTCACATTCATAGATTGCCCGTGCCACGACTTCTTCGTTAAATGGCCATAAATCTTCAATGCTTCCGCCTCCACGCCCAATGATTAATGTGTCAATGTCAAATTTCTGCGCATATTTGATTTTTCTTGTTATTTGCGCAGCCGCCTGGTCTCCTTGAACTAGTGTGGAGAATACTAACACCTCACAATAAGGATATCGTTTCCTGATTGTTGTGATGATGTCTCTTATTGCAGCTCCTGTTTGTGCAGTAACTACTCCAATCCTTTCGGGATATTTTGGAATTTCTTTTTTGTGTGCATCGTCAAATAAGCCTTCTGCTTTAAGTTTTTTCTTAAGCTGTTCAAAAGCCACATGGAGGTTTCCAATTCCGTCTTCGGTCATTGTTGAGGCATACAGCTGATATTTACCGTCTCTTTCATAAACTTCAACTTTACCTTTGACAATTACTTTCATACCGTTTTCCGGTGTGAATTTAAGGGATTGCTTTCTTCCTTTAAACATTACTGCAGGAATCTGTGATTTTTCGTCCTTCAAGGTAAAATAGCTATGTCCGCTTCTGTGAGCTACATAATTGGATATTTCACCCTTAACGTAGATGTTTTTTAGGTTATGGTCCATTCTTAGCTTTTTATTGATGTAGGCATTTATCTGGGATACTGTCAGGTATTCGTTTTCCATAAATTCACCTTTAAATCAATATTGTTATTATATTGTTTGTATTTAATACAGTTTTTCATTCCAAAATAAATATTGCCTTCAAAGACCTTTGATGTAATTTCACTACATTTACACAAAAAATGAATAAATGGGGAATTTCATGAGGACGGCTTTTGGTATGGTAAAATCAGGTATCTAATAGATGGATGAAATTAATCCGGAATTGGATGATAACATATTGGATATGATTCATGTTGTCGAATTTGCAGACAAAAATCTTGAATTTTACCTTGACTCTGTCTGTGATGAAACTAAATGTATTTTAAATGGAACATACTATAATATAGTATAGGTGTTTTTTATGAGAATTAAAGATGAATTATTTGGTAAAGAAGTTCTCGATGCTGAAATCCAGATTGTCGGTAAGGTTTCTGAAGTTATTTTTGACAAGGATACTTTTGAAATAACTGATTTTGTAATTAAGAAAACCGGACTTTCAGAACAGATAAAATCTAGTGAAAATGTTATTCCTATAGAGCTTGTAAAAGTAATTGGGGATAAGATTTTGCTTAAAGGCGAAGACGATATTTAATTGATTAATATGCTTTCTAAGGAATACTTAATTGATTTATTGAAAGAAAATGAAGTTTTTCTTGAGGGGGATTTCACATTGTCCTCCGGTAAAAAAAGTAATTACTATATAAATATGAAAAAGGCCATTACGGAACCCGAAATTTTATCTACTATTTCCAAACTGATTACTGATAAAATCAAGGATGATGAAATTGATAAAGTTGCGGGACCTGCTTTGGGTGCAGTTCCAATAGCCACAGCAGTATCTTTAGAATCAAAACTCCCATTATTGATGATTCGTAAGGAAAAGAAAGGTTATGGTACCTCAAAACTTATTGAAGGCGAACTTTTGGAAGGTGATGATGTGATTGTTGTTGAAGATGTGTCAACTACAGGAGGATCACTTTTAAAAGCAATAAAAGCGATTCAAGATAATGGAGGTAATGTAAAAAGAGCATTTGTTGTTGTGGATAGGCAGGAAGGTGCAATCGAAGAGTTTGAAAAAGAAGGCATAAAATTAGAACCGTTAATATCTGTAAACGAATTTTTCGAATGAAAATGATGAAAAATTAATTTCATCATTTAAATTCTTTATCTTTTAATATGATGGACAAAATGGGGTAGTTCGTCAATTATTATGCTTAATGCAGTCTTAACAGCATTAGGTGAACCAGGCATTGAGAATATTGCTGTTTTTTTGTATATTCCTGCTGTTGCTCGAGATAATAATGCCGCTGAGCCAATCTCTTCATAAGATTTTGCTCTAAAGATTTCACCAAAACCATCTAATCTTTTTTCAAAAAGTCTTTCTACAGTTTCAACAGTAATGTCTCTTGTATCTAATCCAGTTCCACCAGTAGTTAAAATAACATCAATATCATCATTCACCATTTCATTAATAACATTAATTAAGTCCTCTTTTTCGTCAGGAATTAATTTCTGTGATTTTAATGTGTATCGTGTTTTTATTTCACCGGCTATATATTGACCTGAAAGGTCAGTTTTTTTTGATTTTCTACTGTCACTTAGTGTAATTATTCCACAATTGATGTCTTTGGATGATTTGCTTTGATGCTCTTTTGCGGTTTCACTTTTCATTATACATCACTTTTTTATTTATTTTAGATATTTCTTTATTTGTTCATAGTCCTTTAAATTATTTATTAATTTTTGTGTAGGATAATAAAGACTCCCGTACTTCATTTCTCCTTGCACAACTAATTTTGATTTTAAAATCAACTTCATATGATATTTTATTGTCTTATAATCCAAATTCAATTCATTTGATAATTGATTGATATTATAAGGATGTTCCAATAATCTATCAATAATCATTGTTGTTGTTTTTCCGCCTTTTCTACCTAAAATTAAATTTGTTAATTCTTTATTCACAAAATTATTTTTATTTTCATAATGATTATAAACTTTGGATCCCCATTTGCGTGCATTTTCAGATTTTCCAATCAAAATCTGAGAATCGTCGTAATGTCCATCTTTAAAAAAAAGTGTCAATGACATGAAGTCAGGTGAATAAGTCAGGAAGAGTTTCAAATTCTTTTCAGTGCAGATTATTTTCACTTTTTTGTTGTTAAGCAAGAATTTTCTCAAATGTCTATTTAATCTAATTGAATTTAGAATATTTTCGCTCATTATCAATTCTAAATATTTCAATCTATTCTTCTTTAATAAATCAATCATATGTTTAAAGTGATTTTCAGAGTATATCGGCATGATCACTTTCAGTTCCTGCGTTGATGAAATCAGTTTGATGTAGGAATTAAATGCATGAGATAGGTCACTTGTTGTTGAGGTGACGTATGTTGCATCGTTTAGAAGATGTAAGTTCTTAAGGTGTTCCTTTGGAATATCTTTTAGTGTATGGTTGTCCCAGAATGAAGTGTTGTTGTTCAGTGATGACCAATTTTCAATAAGTTTAATCAAATTTGTTGCGAGCAGAAAACCATTTGAAGTTAATTGGTATTGTTTTTGAACTTTTTTAACCAGATTTTTAGCTTCAAGCTCTTTAAGTCCGTGCAATATTGTGGCGGATGGTTTTTTTAGTTCATTCCGAAGTTCATCTAAATTTTTAGGATTTTTATACATTGCTAAAATTAATTTAGAACGCATGGTTGATGTTAGAATGTATTTTATGCTATTAAATTCTTTATTTAGTTCTTTTTTAGTCTGTAAGTTTGTCATTGTAATCACATTTTTTCTTTTACATTTGTAAATAAGTCATTTGCCCATTTCAATGATTCTTTACTGGATGATATTAGAATTCTATTCTGGTCAAAGCTTTCATCGTTCTTGAATAATCCTAAGCTCATTGTTTTATCACATAATGCCAAATACAATTTTAAATCATTTTGTGTTGTATAAACTTTTAACCTGCCTTTTCTTGCAGCGGATTTCCTTATCTTTTCATTAATCTCAAATATGATTCCTCTAAACATGTTTTTAGGAATGATTAGTTCAACATTTCCCTCATTCCTTAAAATATTTTCAAGTAATTGAGGATATTCTGGATGAAGGTATGGAAATATGGCTTTGACATTTTTAGTTTTAACCATGTTGTCTTTAATTGTATTGTGGGTTTTATAGATGTCCAGGGGAGTGGTTTCCACAAGTTTTGATTTTTCCAATGCTGTGATGTTCTGTATTGAATCAAGGCTTAGCTGATCAATATTGTGTTTGTCCCATAAATCGTTTAGATTTTCAATCAAATCAATGCTCAATTTGAATTCCATCAAATTTTCATAATAAATTTTGCTTAAGGGATTCAAGTAAAATTTATTTTTCTTTTTAGTAATGTGGTTGTGTTCTTCAAGTTTTGTCAGGTTGCTTGAAATGGAGCTATATGTAATTTTTGTATTGGTTACTAATTCTTTGATTGAATTTGGCTTTTTTTGCAATTCGCTTAGAATTTTTAGTCGAATTTCTGATTTTGCAAGAAATACTATGTCCTTATCTAAATCGTATTGATTAATCATCATTTTTACCTCCATTATGTTTGATTCATGAATATTTTTAAGCTATTCCATGAATTCATTTACAGTACCAAATTTAAAAGTCAAATCTTAAATATATTTTTCAAATTTCCATCTGAATTTACTCAAAATTCATTCCACTTTATGTCGAATTTATACCCAATTTTACACTAATTTATATCCTACTTTTCCCCAATTTAAATTTCATCAAAAATAATCGATAAGTTTTATAAATTTATAAAATAAAAAATATTTTCATGGAGATTTTTTATGTATTGGATGCATCCGCATTTATTAATGGTTTTCAATTAGAATCTAGTAATAACTTCACGGTTCCTGAAATAACATCAGAAATAAAGGATTTTGAATCAAAATTAAAGTTTGATGCAGCTATCGAAGAAAATAAACTGGTTATTCGCGATGTGTCTGAAGATTGCGAAAAGGCAATTGAGGAGGTAATCTCAAAATCAGGTGATGTCTTAAGATTGTCCTCTCCAGATAAAAAATTAATTTCTCTGGCATATATGATGTTTAAGGAAGGTAAAAACGTTAAAGTCATCAGTGACGACTATACGATACAGAATACTCTAAAAATAATTGGTATTCCCTACTCAGGCATAATTACGGAGGGAATAAAAGGAGTTTACAACTGGAAAAAAATATGTGAAGGCTGTAAAAAGGAATACGGCGAAGATTATCCTTTCGAGGATTGTGAAATATGCGGGTCTAGAATATTTAAAAAAAGAATTAAGGTGAATAGATGAGAATTGGTATTGTAGTTCATGGTCCAAACATAATAGATTCCGGTTATGCTTTAAAATTGATTGACCTGCTTGGTGAGTATGGTGAAGTTACCTCAAGGCTTGGGGGAACAATGGGAAGAACTGCAGTTATAGATGCTGGTTTGGAAAAGGTTATTGACATAACTAAGAAATTAGTTCCAAGCGATTCTTTAAAGATATTTCATGATGATGATGTCGATTTAATTGTATTGCTTAATTATGGAAAATCTGATGTTACAGGTCAGGTTTTCGGATATAAAGTTTATAATCATTATGCTGATAAAATTAATGATAATGACATTCCAGTTATACAAATTGAAAGGCCTGGTGAGGATGATGGTAGCATAATCCTCTGGAATGGAGATTGTAATTTGGCTGAAACATTATCAAAAAGACTGGATTTGAGTGTAATTTCTCCAGAAGAAGTTTATGATAATCACATTAGGCAGGATAATGTTTTGAATAATCGCAATCATAGGATTGTTCATGGGGTAAGTCCTGATGAAAATATAATGGTAAATGGAGTGGTAATTGGAAAAACAAACTCCGATAAACTTATTTTAATTGCAAAAGACAATCATATAGTTGATATTGTTGGCGGGACCCTAAAAGATCATGGCCTTGAAAAGTTGGGAGAAGTTGACATTGAAAATGCAATCATCAAAACTGGCCTTTTAAGAAAAGCAAAAGTCACTCCACGTATTCTACAAAAAGATAAACATGAAAAATTCAAAGTGGCATTTCTCGACCATGCAGGTGAAGATGTTTATAGATTCAGGCACTGCGATGTTGTTATAACTGTTGGGGATGACACTACCTTGGTGTCCTCTGATATTTTATATAGGTTTGATATACCTATAATTGGAATTACCGATGGTGATTTGGACAAGGTTGTCGAAGATGGATTCAAGGCTCAAAATTCCATAATCTTTGAAGTTGAAAGTGGTTTTGATGATGTCTGCGGACAAGCTATTAAAAGGAAATTGTTTGGCGATAATCAGATCAATTCTAATTTTTCAGATATTCGTCAAGTTGAAGGAAAGATTATTGAAATAATAAAAAATATTAATTGTAAATACAAAATTAATTATATTAACTAAATTAGGAAGTGTAATCTTGGATTTTGAAAATCTTGTTAAATCTATTCAAGAATTTAAGGGAGTGTCACGCAAAAGCTCCATCGATAATGTAATTTCACTTTTAAACGAGGCATATAATGTTTCAGGTGATGTGGTTATTGATATTGGGGATGATGCTTCAGCTATTGATATTGGAAATAATCAGGTTTTATTGGTTGCCGCTGATGGTATATGGGGTGACATTATGAATGTCAATCCATATTGGGCAGGATACTGTTCTGTACTTGTCAATGTTAATGATATTGCGGCAATGGGTGGAAAACCGCTTGCAATGGTAAATATAATGTCAATAAGTAATGATGGGATTTATGAAGATTTGTTAAATGGAATCAAGGATGGTTGTTTGAAATTCGGTGTTCCAATGGTGGGAGGACATCTGCATCCTGACGGTGAAGTTGACTCTTTGGGAGTCGCTATTGTTGGAATTGCACAGAAAGATAAAATCATTACCAGTTTCGGAGCGGAAGTTGGTGATAAGGTAATTGTCGCAATTGACTTGGATGGCAAACCTCATGAAATGTTTAACCTGAACTGGGATACAACATATGATAAGGATGCGAAATTGGTACAGGATCAAATTACTGCAGTGCAATATCTTGCAGAAAAAGATTACATTAAATCAGGAAAAGACATTTCAAATCCAGGAATCTTGGGAACTCTGGAAATGCTTTTGGAGACTTCTGCCAAAGGCGCCATTGTTAATTTGGAAGACATTCCAAGAAACGAAAGTGTGGATTGGGTTGACTGGCTCAGGTCATATCCTGGATCAGGATTTGTTTTCACCGCCAGTGAAGATTACTGTGAATATATTAAGGAATATCTTTCAAGGTATTCAATTGAAGCAGCTGTTGTGGGTGAAGTAACAGATTCCAACTCTCTTTTGTTGAATTATCAGGATAAACAGGCAGAAGTGTTTAACCAGGATAAAAATCCTGTTTTTATTTTCAGATGAGTTCTGAGGGTATTGATTTATACGCAAAAATTTGAAAGTGCTTTGCAGGTGGTTTCATGGAAGTCAGTAAAATAATATCAAATTCATTCAAATATCCGTTTAGAAATATTAAAAAATTGCCAATACTTTTTGTTCTATTTGTACTGGTTGCACTTGTTCCGATAGGCATTGTATCTGACAACAGATATGTTTTAATTTTAGGAATTATTGCATTTTTCTTATTTATTCTTATTGTACCGGGTTATCTGCTGTCAATCGTTAACATTGGATTAAATGAATCCTCAGTGATGCCCTCTTTGAATTTTGGAAAGAATATATATGATACTATTCGATTATTCTTATTAAGGATAGTGTATATGTTGGTGCCTACAGCAGTATTTTTCATTGCATGGTTCACACTGGGAGTATCCGGCATGGATATGTTGTATAAGATGGATATCACTGGATTTTTGCTGGCTATGGGATTGACTTTCCTTATAATTCTAATTGTATATGTATTATTTGAAATTCTATTGTTTTTTGCAAAGGCCAGATTAGCTTACTTAAATAGTCTGTCAGAAGCTTTAAAGATTCATAATGTAGTCATCGACATTAAAAATATAGGTATTTTTAATATTATCAAATGGTTGGTGTTCATGGCAATACTGATGGTTGTAGTATCATTTGTTTCATCATGGATATTGGCAATTCCATATGTAGGATTTATAATTTATCTTGGTATCATTATTCCAATATTGGAAAGTATAGGTAATTACTCTTTAGGACTTCTATATTCAAACATTGCTCAAAAGGAGGATGAATTGGATAGATTCGAAAGGGAAGTTCAATTATTCAAATATTTCAATTAAAAAAGAATATTATGGATTGCACCGCTTACAAGGTACATATCCTTGGTTTATAGCTTCGTCTCTGCTTGTGAAAAATACTTTGTTACCTTCAGACATTTTATTTACACTGCTGCAGCTTGCATAATGGAATTTTCCACTATTTGCATTTCCCACATAGCTTCCAGCATCAGATGAGTCTGAAGTCTCGCTGCTTGTATCGCTATGGGAAGAGCTTGAAGAGGAACTGTGTGAGCTTGCAACATGCGTGTTGCTGTTTGCCCAGTCATATGGGTAAAATTCACTTGGTGGCATGTACATTATCTCAGCAAGACCTTCTTTTAGAAGCATTTCATTCACATTCTTTCCGTCGACGATAACGACGGCTAATGTCCTTCCATAACGGTCATTGTGTTTTGAATCATCAATGTCCAGACCAACCTCTTTATTTAGACATAACTTCTGAACAAAGTTTTTAGATGTAATATATCCTTCAACACCTCTTTCAGGAGTGTTTACTCCAACGAAACGTATCTTTTCACCGTTGTCTAAATAAATAGTATCTCCATCAACAACTTTTGTACAAACTGCAGTTTCTTCAACATGGCATTCGGTATCAGAATACTTGCTTAAGATATCTGATGCGGACATATCATAATATTTGGAGCTGGGGATGTTGTGGGAAAAGCCAGTTCCGGTGTAAGCGCTGGCTATTGAAATTGCTCCGATTGCAATTACTAAGATAATCAGTAAGCATAAAATGTGTTTTTTCGTAATGGTCATTATTTTTCCCTCCTTAATATATTGTTATAATTATGTGTTTATATAATTTTTCAAAATCAAATAAATAATTTTAATATATAATAAGATTATAAATATATATTATTAAAAATTCTTATTGGGAGATTGTATGTTAATTAAAATTAATGGAGAAGAAATAGATGTGGCAGATGCTTCAACAATTCAGGATGTGATTGATGAAACAAATGCCCCATATACTCCTGGTAGTATTGTTTGCTTAATTAAAGGTAAAAAGGAACTTGAAAAAAATATCAACAAGTATAAAATTAAAACAAACAGAGGTTCTATAATTATTCAATTGGATGAATCTGATGAAGCAAAACCTTTGGTTGATGTTTGGAAAAATCAATACGAAGAGTTTGTTGATTTGAATATCCGATGGTCCACTCCTAGCGAGGTGGCAATTGGTCCGATTGTAACCGATTTGGAGCCCACTTCAGATGAATTCAAATATTTTGAAGGAGATGTTGTTTTAAGTTTATCCAGTTTTAGTAGTGAGTCTACACATTTAATAATGCTTAAAGAGAATACAACAAATGTCTACAGTGTACCTCCATATAATAAAGGTATCTTTGCTCGGGTTATTGGTGGTAAAAAAACTTTAGAAAACTTAAGTGCCGATGATTCAGTAACAGGCATAGAACCGATTATCGAAAGGAACACCACTACAGACAGCTCTTCAGTTTCTGATTTGAATACTGTGCTTGAGGAAGGAAATGAACTCTATACGTATATTTCCTTTGAAGTTGATGAATCTTCACCTGTATGTGTAGAGCATTTGTTTTCAATTATTAAAGATGGTAGAATTAAAGTTTCATATGATAGCGAATCATTCATAGGTTTTTATGAACTGGCAGGATTAGAAAAACCTAAAGAGAATACTTCACAAAGAACTAGAGGCACTATGACTGTTAGAAATGCAGGTGTTGGTGTTGGAAAACTTTTCATTTATCGTGAAAACAGAGTCTTAACTCCAAATCATACTACTGTGGGTAAAATTGTAAAGGGTATGGAAATTATTGACATTGCTAAAGAAAATGACTTCATCACAGTCAAGTCAGAACAACAAAGATTAAAATTATTAAATAAAACTCAAAAAGAAGCTACAGAAATCTTGTCTGCAGTTGGTGTTGAGCATATGATTGACGGATTGATTGATGATGATGCGATAATTGTCGAACAAGTCCCAGAACATACAATTGATATCCTAAAAGAAGGAAGTGTTGTAACTAAAGCTATTAAGAAAGAAGATTTATGTGTAATTAAATTTACAGAAAATGCTCCAAGGTCTGTAAGATACTTTAAGTTATTGTCCGGTCTTTTAGAAAATCCTGTAGGCAAAATTAAAGTTCATTTTTCAGTTCCTGGAATGCACATTGTTATTTTTGAAGGAGATAAAAAATCTGCTAAAGGTCTGATACCTGAAAATAACCCTGTGGATAAGGTAATTAGAGGCCAAATCGGTATTACTAATATGGCTTCAAAAAGTTCAGGTTTGATCGGTATAAGATTTGAAGATAATGTCGAATTCGGTCCGACCGCAGAAAGTTTTGAAGCAACCAATATTATTGGTGATGTTGTTTCTGATTATGATAGTCTTGAAAAATTAAAAGAAGGAGTTGTAGTGTATGTCACCGAATCTAACCATGAGTCCTGATTTAGGCAAAGAGGATTGGGATCCTGATGTAATTACTCGTATGATTTTTATTGGGCCTGGAGCCCATGTAAGTGAACAGCAAGTTGTCAATGAATTTCACATGCTTGATTTGCCGCTCACCATAAAAAATACTTGTTATGGATCTATGATTAGTGGTAAAAGTGCAGATGTTTACAAAGCTATCGAGGAAATAAGAAAACTTGACCCTGCACATATTTTCACTAAAGAAAGAGGATTTGCTCCGGGAGATCCTAGAAGATGTAGGGGTCACAGGTTTGGTCCTAGAGAAGGTTTCCATCAGATGGAAAAAGAATACAGAATACTTGGTTTTGTTTCTGAAGCTTTGGAAAATCCTAAAGAAGTTGAGATAGAAAAGAAAAAACCAATTGATGTTGACGAATTTAAAAAATTCATGAATGAATGTTTAGATAAAGAAGAATAGGTGAAAATATGGTTAAAATCGCTGTTTATCCTCCAAACTCATTAATCTTAGCAGATTTACTTGAAAGAAAAGGTCATACTCCTTTAGTTTTACAAAAACAAATTAGGCAAAAAATTAAGGATCCGGAAATTGATTCTCCGCCAATGAATATCACTGAAGAGGATCCTATTAAAGGACTTAAATACGCCGCTATTGAAGTTCCTTCTGGTGTTCGTGGAAGGATGGCAATTATTGGACCACTTATAGATGAAGCGGAGGCAGCTATTGTAGTTGACGGAGCTCCTTATGGTTTTGGTTGTATTGGTTGTGCAAGAACTAATGAATTGTCAATATTTTTACTCAGGAATAAAGATATTCCTGTACTGGAATTAGATTATCCAACTAATCAAGATGAAACATATGTTATGGTAAATAAAATAAATGAATTTGTAGATTCACTTGAGAAAACTGATAAGGAGGAAGAATAAGATGGTTAAAATTGCATTGGTTTCATGTGGAACAGAATATAGTGGAATTCAAAAAGAAATTGAAAAAGCGGCAAATAAATTTGGTGCAGAAATTGTTCTTCCTGAAATTGATTTGGATTACATTGATGAATCATACGAAAAATTTGGATTTTCAGCTCAAAGTTCAAGTTTGAAATTAATGATTGCAAGAGCTATGGCTATTGTTGAAGGCAGGTCCAAACCTGATGCGGTATTTATTGCAACTTGCTTTAGATGTGCTGAAGCAGCATTGGTTAGGAATGAAGTAAGAAGATTTATACAAAACAATACACGCATTCCAGTAGTCACATACTCATTCACTGAAAGAACAAAAGCGGATGAACTGTTCATCCGTATGGAGGCATTAGCCACTACTGTAACTCGTAGAAGTATTCTTGCCCGTGAAAAGCAAGAAGGTCTTACTCTTGGACTTGATTCAGGTTCAACTACTACAAAAGCTGTTCTTATGGAAAACAACCAGGTTATCGGAACCGGCTGGACATCTACAAAGGACATCATAGAATCTGCAAAGACAGCTGCTGCTGAAGCATTTTCACAAACTGATTATGGCTGGGATGATTTGGATGGAATAGGAACCACAGGTTACGGTAGGTTCACTATGGGTCAGGAATTTGGCGCCGAACTTATCCAGGAAGAATTGTCTGTTAATGCAAAAGGTGCTGTATATCTTGCGGATTGTCAAAAAGGAGAAGCTACTGTATTGGATATCGGAGGTATGGACAACAAGGTAATCACTGTTAATAATGGTATTCCGGATAACTTTACTATGGGAGGTATCTGTGCAGGGGCATCTGGAAGATTCTTGGATATGACTTCCCGTAGATTGGATGTTGACATTACAGAATTGGGTCCTTTAGCTGTTCAGGGAGATTGGAGAAAAGCAATGTTGAACTCTTACTGTATTGTATTCGGTATTCAGGACCTTGTTACTACACTTGCTGCAGGAGGTTCTAAAGCTGATGTTGCTGCGGCTGCATGTCACTCTGTATCAGAACAAGTTTATGAACAACAGCTTCAAGAAATTGACATTCGTGAACCATTAATACAGGTTGGTGGAACAAGCTTAATTTCAGGTCTTGTTGAAGCCGTAAGTGAAACTTTAGGTGGAATCGAAGTTATTGTACCTGAATACTCTCAACATATCGGTGCCGTTGGAGCGGCTCTTTTAGTATCTGGAATGGGACACAGACAAGATGATAAATAGATAAAGGATTGATTTGATGTTAGTTGAATGCTATGATGAGAAAGGTGCAGAAGTTTATGAAATCATCATTAAACAGATATTTCAAGATTTAGTTCTTGGTTCTTCTGTGGAGGATTTAAAAGCTTTTGTGAATCCTGATGACCCAGTGTTTGTCTTAGCTATTAAAATGAAGAAAACATCTAATGCGATTGCATTCACTGATGTAGCTAATTTGACTTATGATAAAGCAAATGATGTTACAATGATTTTAATTGATAATGAAAATTATCTTCCTAATATCTTGAAGAGATTGTGGAGGTTATTCTCAAGAGATGAGATTTATCAGCCGAACAGATATCAACTTGAGATAAAAGGAAATCATATGGATTTAGAAACATTAATTGTTGATGATCCTCATTCTAATTTACAAAGGCGTATTTATGATGCAGTCTTTAGAATATTGCCTGAAGGCTTTAAAATCATTAAGGATATGTCTACAGAGGATATTGTATGTGTTGTAGCTACCGATGAATTGATAAAAGATGCATGGATTGAAAAAGCTCACGAATTTATTGATGAGTTGAATAAGGGCATATAGAAAAGTTTATATATTTGTTCGTATCAATACAAATTAACAAAGTTATATAATGGAGAATTGATAGTATGGCTGAGCACAAAGGTTCAAGATTTGCACATATAACTAAAGCACATCCATGTTTTAATGAAAAAATGCATGATAAAGTAGGTAGGGCACATGTTCCTGTCGCACCAAAATGTAATATATTCTGCAACTTCTGTACAAGAGACATTAATGATGAAGAGAACAGACCTGGCGTTGCAAGCTGTGTTATGGATCCGGATGCCGCAATTAAACATATTAATGATGTGACTGCTGACGGTCCTATTGCAGTTGTTGGGGTTGCAGGTCCTGGTGATTCACTTGCTAATGATGAAACATTTGAATTTTTCGAAAAATTGGCATCTGAACAACCTGATTTGATTAAATGTATGAGTACAAATGGACTTTTACTCCCTAAGTATGCAGATAAACTCGCAGAACTTGGTGTGAATTCTGTCACTGTAACAATCAATGCTATTGACCCGGATATTGCTGTTGATATTTATTCTTTTATTAAATACGAAGGAAAAATATATAAAGGATATGAAGCTGTAGAAATTTTAATTAAAAACCAATTGGAAGGTGTTGAAAAAGCAGCAGCCAACGGTTTGGTTGTTAAAGTTAATTCAGTTTTAATTCCAGGGCTGAATGATGAGCATATTGTTGAAATTGCTAAGGAAGTCAAAAAACGTGGTGCTTCTTTAATGAACATTCTGCCGTTAATTCCTTTGGCTAAAATGAAACATTATTCACGTCCGGACTGTTCTATGATGGAAAGTGTCAGAGAACAAGTTGAAGAGATTATTCCAGTATTTAGGGCATGCACACAATGTAGGGCAGATGCATATGGAATACCTGGTAAGAAAAGTGAAGACCACCATTTAGGAATGACTCCGCAAAGTCATTACTAAATCTTTTTTTTTTAAATTTTTTCTATAGCAATATTAAATATAGATGAAAAATATAATTTAATTAGTATTAAAACTTTTTTGAGGATAGATAATATGGTAAAAACTTATGTTTTTGGACATAAAAGTCCAGATAGTGATTCAATTACATCAAGTTTGGTAATGACTAACTTAGAAAAAGAATTAGGTAACAGTGAAGCTAAAGCTTACAGATTAGGAAATATAAATAAAGAAACAGAATTCATTTTAAACTATTTGGATATTGAAGCGCCAGAACTTTTGGAAAGTGTTGATGATGGGGCAGATGTTATTCTGGTAGATCACAACTCTCCGGCGGAATCTGTAGATAATTTGGAAAATGCAAATATTTTAAAGGTTGTTGACCATCATAAATTGGCTTTAGAAACTTCATATCCATTATTCTTAAGATTTGAACCAGTAGGTTGTACTGAAACAATTCTATGTAAATTATATGAAGAAAATGGCATTGAAATCACAAAAGAGATTGCAACTTTAATGTTGTCTGCAATTATTTCAGATACTTTACTTTTAAAATCACCAACAACAACAGATGATGATAAAAAAGCAGTAGAAAAACTTGCTAAAATTGCGGATATTGATGCTGAAGAATATGGTTTGGAAATGCTTAAAGCAGGTACAGATTTAAGTAGTTTCACAATAGATGAAATTTTGTCATTGGATGCAAAACAAATAGACTTTAAAGATGTAAAATCAATTGTAAACCAGGTCAATACTGCGGATATAAGTGATGTAATGGCAATGAAAGATGAATTGGAAGCAGGAATGACTAAAATAATTGAAGAAGAAGGCTTGGATTTGTTCATGCTTCTAATCACAGATATAGTTAATAGCAATTCTCAAGTAATTGCTCTTGGTAAAGATTCAAATCTGGTTGAAAAAGCCTATGGTGTTAAATTAGAAGATAACACAGTATTGCTTGAAGGTGTTGTATCACGTAAGAAACAAGTAGTGCCTATTATGACTGATAATGCATAATTATTTTTGGTATTACTAAAAAATAGGGGTTTTTTGTTATTTCTAAGTAAAATTTATAAATGATAATTAGATGTATTTTTAATACATCTCTAATCAATCCGTTTTGGATATTATTAGGCGGAGAGCATAATTAAAAAATTGTCTATAAATTGGACTTAGAAACTAACAATTAATTATGCTTTTCTACTTTTTTTAGAATATTTTTTTTTATAAGGTGTTAGATATGAAAACACTTGAATGGGAAGATAATAAACTAAAACTCATTGATCAGACAAAGCTTCCTGATGAGCTGACTTATGTATATTGTAATAATTATCTGGATGTTATTACTGCCATTCGTGATATGGTTGTCCGTGGAGCTCCTGCTATTGGTGTGGCAGCAGCATTTGGGATGGCTCTTGCTGATATTGGGGGTGTAGATTTAGAAAAAGCAGCTAATGAAATCAAGGCTGCAAGACCGACTGCTGTTAATCTATTTTGGGCAGTTGATAGAGTTTTAAACAGTGAAGATGCATTGGCTGAAGCATTAAAAATGTATGAAGAAGACATGTCAACAAACAGGGCCATTGGAAAATATGGTGCTGAGATAATTGACGATGGAGATACTGTTTTAACTCATTGCAATGCAGGAGCTCTTGCATGTGTTGATTATGGAACTGCATTAGGTGTTTTCAGAGCAGCCCATGAGCAAGGCAAAAATATAAATGTAATATGTGATGAAACCCGTCCGAGAGGCCAGGGTGCTAGTTTAAGCGTATGGGAAATGCAACAGGAAAATATTCCTGTTAAATTGATTCCTGATGTTGCTTCCGGATTTCTAATGTCACAGGGTAAAATTGATAAAGTGGTTATCGGAGCGGATAGAATAGCTAAAGGCGGTGTTGTAAATAAGGTTGGTTCATTTATGGTGGCACTAGCAGCAAAACATCATGATATTCCATTTTATGTAGCTGCTCCTTATTCTACTTTTGATAATGACATTAACATCTATGATACAGTTATCGAGGAAAGGGATGGTGATGAGGTAAGGTATTATGGTGGAGCCAGAATTTGTCCGGAAGGTACTGAAGTGATTAATCCAGCATTTGACATCACTCCAAAAGAATTGATTACTGGAATCATTACAGAAAAAGGAATTATTGACCCGATTTAGACAATAATTCTAACTTATTTTTTTTACCACACTAAAGGCAATATTTTGTATTTGACTTTTTGTTTATAGAATTTATATTCGTCCAATTCTTTTTCCAACTAATTAAGTGTTCCTGCGGGAATGAACAGTAAAGCAGCAATAATAATCAAAACGAAAAGGAATTTTTTTTAAGTGATTGTGAAATTAAATTAGGATTCATTGTATCAGTCTATTTTTTTAATTCTCCCATCGATTGCCACATGCCATTCTCCTGGACTTGTGGATTTCACTTTGCGGCAGTTGATGATTTCAATTTCCTTTCCAACATTTTTGCATGCCTCTTTTAGGCGATGTTTTCCCTGTTCATATGAGTCGGAAAACTCATAATAATTGATTATTCCATCATCTTCAATTAAATCAACAGCAACATCAAGGAAAGTGTAGGCAAGGCCGGGCAGGTTCATGATTATTCTGTCATATTTGCAATTAAATGATTTGCTAACTTCTCTCACATCCCCGCAATATGTTTTGATGGAACCTTTCAATTTATTTAACCTGATATTTTCATCCAAATATTTGACTGCGGCTTCGTTAATGTCTACTGCAGTGATATCCACATTTTTATTCCGTGCAATCACTATGGGGAACGGTCCTATTCCGCAAAACATGTCAAGAATTTTTTCACCATCAACCACACTTTCCATTACACGTTTCCGCTCAGTTGCAAGTCTTGGTGAGAAATAGACTTCCCGAACATCTAACTTTAATCTGGCACCATGTTCCTTATGGATTGTAACCGAATCATCTTCTCCTGATAGAAATTCCAAATCCCGCACTCGTGTGGTTCCCTTAATAGCGCTTCTTTTCATGTAGATGGCTTTTCTTTTTGTAAATTTAAGTGCAGCATCTCCAATAATTTGTTTTTTATCAACTAAATCGTCTGGAATTTCCAAAATGACAATGTCTCCAATCGTATCAAAAGAAGTCCTTAAATTTTCAATTTCATCTGAGGTCAGTTCATCTTCAAGCAGTTCTGAAAAGTTGTGCGGAACTTTTTTCATTGCTTCCAGATGCATGCAAACTATTTCGTAGCCATCAACATTGTCATTGACAGGGATATAACCGTAATCCTTTTCTGCCTTTATCTTATAATCCATATTCATTAGGCCTTTTTCCATTAATTTTATTCGGGTATCATTTAGTTGTTTTAATGGAACTTTTACACATTTCATAAGGTTTATTATGTTTAAATTATTATATAATGTATATGTTTTATTTAGTGGGCTTAGGATTATTTGACGAGAAGGACATTTCTCTTAAGGGATTGGAATGTTTAAAAAATGTTGATAAAATTTATGCGGAATTCTTTACATCAAGATTATTCGGTTCAAGCTTTGAGGCTATTGAGGAATTGGTTGGTCAGGAAATTGAAGTTTTAGTCAGAGGAGAAGTTGAGGAGGAATCCAAATTCATCGAAGAGGCAAAAACAAGTGATGTTGCATTGATTACTGGTGGAGATCCTTTGATTGCAACAACACACAGTGATTTCATTGTACAATGTTCTAAAAAAGGAATAGACTATGAAATTATCCACGGCTCTTCAATCTTGTCTTCAGCACCGGCAATTTCAGGTCTTCAGGGATATAAGTTCGGTAAGGTAACAACCATTCCATTTCCTGATTATAATTTTTATCCTAAATCTCCATATGAAGCCATTGAAGAGAATCTGAAAATGGATTTGCACACTTTGGTTTTGCTTGACATTCAGGCTCACAAGGACAGGTACATGACAATAAATCAGGGTTTGGAGTATCTGATGAGCATAAAGGATGATTTGGACCGTGAAGGTTTAATCACAGGAGATACTCTGGCTATGGGTATTGCTCGTGTAGGATCTCGTGATGTTATTGTAAAAGCAGGAAAAATATCTGAATTAATCGATTATGATTTTGGAGGACCTCTTCACTGCATTATAATTCCATCTAAACTCCATATTGTTGAAGCGGAATATTTGGTTGAGATAGCAGGAGCTAATCCTGAAATATTACAAGAAAATTAGTTTTAAAGGGGGGGAGTGGAAGTAGCAGTATTTTTTCCTACTTCCTTTTATAATGAAACATATTCTAAACATTTTGGAGATTATAAAATGGTTGACTGATGTTCACATTAAGACATGAAAATTACTTCATATCGATTATTAGTTATATTTTTATATTATATAAATGTTTTTATTTTATTTCACATTATTTTTATCAAAATTTTGTAATTTTGTTCAATAATATTTTTTCATTATCATTATTATATTAATAAAAAATAATTTTTCATGCATTAATTTTACTTTTTTTCGATAATTTTATACACTCAGTTTTTAATAATGTTATTCTGCTGATATGAGGGGATTTTCCTAGTTTTAAGTTAATATTTGATGTTAGGTTATTTTTTTTTGAAAATTATTAGGATATCAATGAAATGTTTAACTTTACATGAATTATATAGTTGTCTAATCAAATGTATTATTAACATTAATGTTTTAAACAATTAAAATTTTAACAATAATGGAGGCTAATCCAATGGGTTTGTTTAGCAGAAAAAGTCCTGAAGAAAAAAGATTAAAGAAATTCAGTAAAACGGAAGAAAATGTCAAAAAGAGTATTTCTGTTTACAAAAAAATTAGCTCTTTTGCACCACCTATTTTCAGTTTATATGATTTGTCCGCTACCCGAGAGGAATATGTGAAAACTGGAGAATATTTCCAGGAATGGCTTTTAAACAAAGTTCCCGAAGCACTTTCAAATTCACGAATGTTCACTCACAGTAAATTTTGGGAAGGGTTTAGGGATAACATCTCCAAAGGTCTAATTTCATTATTGATTGTTGATGAATATGGGGAATGCCTGAAATGCTGTGATGCATTGATGGACATGAAAGAAGACCTTTTCAACAAAAAGATTGCCAGAGGAAGTGGAAGTTTCCTGTCCGTCGCAGAGCTTGCAGTTGCATCTGCCGGTGTTGGCGGAAATTCAAAACAGGAGGCATTAATAAAGCAAGTTGAATTTTACAAATTAATTTGCCTGACTGAACTGGAAAAGGAACCTTCTGCAAGGTTGATGTTAAAGGAATTTCCTGATAATTATGCTTTAAAGATTAAAAAGGATGATGATTATTTCAATCAGCACTTCAAGTATAAAGATAATTTGTCTATAGAATATATGAAAGAAAAATTACAGAAATAACTTAGGCATTTTTCATAGGATAACTATCTAAATTTATCAATTCCCATTAAAATTCATTTTAACATATTAAACGGATATGAAAAAACACTGACGCATTTATTAACTAGTATGTACAATTTAATTGTATGTCTAAGAACAAACGTGTTACAATCAGCATCAATAATGACATTGACTTGAATTTTCGAAGAATAGCCTCCTCTAAGATGTTATTCAAGACTGGATGGTATTCAAAAGCAATAGAAGAGGCAATGTTATTGTGGATTGAAAAGGAAGATAAATAATTAATATTATTTTTTTTCTTTTTTCTTTTTTTACTATTGAAATAATTAAGTATTTAAATTAAACTAATCTTATTTATTAATATAGAGTGGTGTCAATAATGGAAAGTGATGAATTTAGAACTGTTAGGGTTTATACTAAAAAGTATAATAGTAAGGATAAAGACGGTAACACTGTTGAAAAAGAGTCTCAGCAAAAACAGGTTAGTCTCAAAAAAGAAGATCCATTTGAAGATAATGAGTTGGTTAAGGTTCTTGCTCAAGAGGAATATGAAAAATTAGTTAATAATCAGTTCTCCGATGAAAAACTTGACGAATTTGATCAGATTATCCGTGAAAAAGATGATGAGATAGCAATATTGCAGGACCAAATTCAAACTCTTAAAGGTTCATTTTTTGATGATGTCGGTTCACTGAAAGAGCAGTTGAGCGACAAAGATGAATTGCTTAAGGCAAAAGATGAAATCCATGAGTTGAACAAAAAGATTACAAGAATTGATGATGAAAGAGTAGCTATTTTTAAGGAACTTGATTATAAAAATAAAATGATCCTTGCTTATAATGTCGAACTCAACAAATCTATTTTGAATGCTATTAATGTTGTTATTGATGAAGCCCGTGACAATATCAACAGAAGAAATGCGTTATTAGTTAAAGATCTGGAAAAATCCGTTGAAAAATCTAAAAAAGAAGTGAATGAGAAAAATAAGGCTATAGCGTATGATATAAAAAGCACTGTTGAGGACATGAATGAGCAGATTAGAAACACAAGCACTCTTAAAATGATATTAAACAAAAACAAAATCAATTTAAGGGTACCTACCGAAGATTTGCTTAAACCGTTTGACTTTGATTTTGATGTTGAACAGTTGCTTTCAGGACAGGCCTTGGAACTTGATGCTGCTGAAATCCTAAAAGAAGTGATGCCAAAACTTCCGGAACCGTTCTCCAAATATATTGACACTATGGAAGATGTTCCGGAAACCATTGATATTTCATCTAAAGATGGGGAATAACTCATGAGAACATTTAATTCCGGAAAAATCGCTTTTGAATATCCTGATGAATGGGAAGTTGAAAAAGCAGACGTCTTATCCAATCCCGATTGCATCGCCACTCTTTCTAAAGGTCAGGACAACTTAATCAATGCGGTCATGTTTCCAACAGCAACTAATCTTGATGATTACAAAATGTTCATGGAAAACTCAATATCCGATGATGGTGGGGTGATAATTGCATCTGATTTTATTAAAATCGCTGGAATGGATGCAATTAAGTTGCATGCGAACATGGATACTCCTGAAATTAACTTTGATATTCATACATATGTTTTCATTGAAAATGGGGATATTTTCATTTTTGAATTAAGAACTTTGGACATTTCCGGAGAATCTGAAGGTCAATTCAAAAATATCCTGGAATCATTTAAAATTCTAAAATAACTGTGAATATTCAAGCAGGTAATCCATTTGGGTTCTATCGAGAATTTTTAGAGTTGATATATTCTGAGGTGTTGTTCCGGACCTCTCTTCAACTAAATTTCTTAAAGAATTATTTTTCATATGTGAATGTATCTCTTTAATTACAAATTCCATGTTTTCAATATTTTTCTTTTCTAATTCCTTTTGTGAAATATTTTCATAAATTGGATATGTATTTAAGTCATACGCTTTTGTTGGTGTTTGTAAAATGTTTATATGACTGTAGTAATTTGCGCTGTCGGCTAAAAATCCATCAATTCCCATATATGTCAAAATAGGCATGAATGAAAGTTCGGTAAATGAAAAAATAAAATAACTGGTTTTTTTAGCTTCTTTTTTAAGTGAAACTACAATTTCAACCAATTCCTTTGGATTTGTAAGAAGTGCATCTCCATTAGCTATGATAAATCCGTTATAACCTATTTCTTCCAGTTGTTTCAAACATTCGATTCTTAAATCAATATATTTTGAACCTTGGATAACTGCTGTGTCCGCTTCGTTGACATGCTCTTCGGCTAATCTTAATGTCTCCTTAACGTTGAATTCAGCAATTTCACGATCAATGTTATATGCTGAACCCTCATTAGGTGCAATTTTCAAATCATTTTTATAAAATATTTCTGGTGTCAGTTTTCCATCAAGCTTTCCCACTCTTCCAGGTCCGTCATGTGATTTGATTTCAAATTTTTTTATCATTTATTTCGTTCCCAATTATTGTTGTTATATACTTATTGTTTTTTAGGTTTATAAAAATTTTTTCCAATGTGTAATCATTTGGGTTACACAATTGAAATTTTTAGTAACCTTTATATATGTTTTTTTAAAGAATATTAGTATGGATTTGAGGAAATTGTCCTATGATTATCCGAGGTGTGTTTTCAATGTCTATAATAAATCGTCTTAAGTCCTTATTCAAAGGAGAAAATGATAATGAAGAAGAAGACATCAAAACTGATGTTTCAAACACATCTAATGATGTCGAAGTTACATCTTCACAATCTGTAAATGAAGTTGCTGATTCTGTTGAAGAAGAAGCAAATGAGAAAGATTTAACTTCTGAAAAAGACATCGAACCTTTAGAAGAAGACAAAGCTGAAGAAGAAACTGTCATTGATGAGGTTTCTGAAGCTGAGGAAGTTTCATCTGAAGAAATTGTGGAAGAGAAAGAAGAAGCTGAATTAGAAGAGGCTATTGTTGAAGAATCAGCTGAAGAAGTTGAAGAAACTTCTGAAGAAGTAGATGCTGATGAAGAAGATTCAAAAGATAAAGATACAAAAGGAGATAATATGACTTTATTAACTGATAAAGAATTATTAAATGATAGTAATCGTGACCCAGATTTCACTGCTGAGTTCATCGATGCTGGAATCGAAACTGTTAAACACTGTTTCCAATGTGGTACCTGTAGTGGAAGTTGTCCTTCTGGAAGAAGAACTCCATACAAAGTAAGACAAATCGTCAGAAAATGTTTATTAGGATTAAAAGAAGAAGTTATTTCTGATGAAGCTTTATGGATGTGTACTACCTGTTACACCTGCCAAGAAAGATGTCTTAGAAGTGTTAAAATTGTAGAAATTATCAAAAAAGCACGTAACATCGCAGCTCACGCAGGATACATGGCAAAACCACACAAAATGACTGGTGTATTTGTAATGAATACTGGTCACGCAGTACCTATTAACGATGCTGCAAAAGCTTTAAGAGTAAAAATTGGTCTTCCTGAAGTACCACCTACAACTCACGCTTATCCTGAAGCATTAGAAGAAGTACAAAAATTATGTAAAATTACCGCTTTTGACGAATTAATCGGTTACGATGAAGCAACCGGCGGATTAAAAGAATAGATTTATGAGGAGAGTTATAATATGGAAATTGCATACTTCTTAGGTTGTATTATGAACAACCGTTATCCTGGTGTTGAAAAAGCAACTAGAAAATTATTCGAAGCATTAGATATTGAATTAAAAGACATGGAAGGAGCATCTTGTTGTCCTGCTCCTGGTGTATTCGGTTCTTTTGATGAAGAAACCTGGGCTACTATCGCAGCTCGTAACTTAACTCTTGCTGAAGACATGGGTGCAGACATCATGACCGAATGTAACGGATGTTTCGGTTCATTATTTGAATGTAATCACATTTTAAAAGAAGATGAAGATAAAAAAGCTAAAATCAACGCTAACTTAGCTGAAATCGGAAGAGAATACAAAGGTACTATTGAAGTAAAACACTTCGCTCAAATCTTAAGAGATGACGTTGGATACGAAAAATTAGCTTCTCTCATCGAAAAACCTTTAGACTTAAATGTAGCTGTTCACTACGGTTGCCACTTCTTAAAACCTACCAAAACTATCGGTATTGAAGATCAAGCTGAAAACCCATCTATCTTAGATGACCTTGTAGAAATCACTGGTGCAAAATCTGTTGACTACAAAGACAAAATGATGTGCTGTGGTGCAGGTGGAGGTTTAAGAGCTAGAGATTTAGATGTAACTACTAGTTTCACTAAAGAAAAACTCGATCACATGACTGAAGCTGGAGTAGATGCAATCGTTAACGTATGTCCATTCTGTCACATGCAATTTGACCAAGGTCAAACTGAAGTAAACGAAAAATACGGAACTGACTTTGCATTACCTGTATTCCACTTAGCTCAATTATACGGATTAGCTATGGGATTATCAGCTGAAGAATTAACCTTTGATGCTCAAAAAATTGATGCAACTCCTGCTATCAAAAAAGCATTAGGTGAATAAATTTAAGGATTTTTAATCCTTTTATTTTTTTATTTTTAGACCTTGAAAACACAGTTTGGATAATGGTTATCAATTGATAACCTTTTTTTTATTGATTATTTTTTTTGTTTCAATATATACGAATAATTCGTAAGTACTTTTATATAGGATTATTAAGATAAAATAAACTAAATAATTAAAGAGGTGTAATTATGTTTTTAGCAACATTAGATGGTATATTTAAATATTCCGACCTTCCAGAAGAATATGAACCATATGTTCAATTCAAAGCAACTATAGAAAAAAGAGAGTTAAAACAAAGTGATGAAATCGCAATTTTAAACATTGCAGGTACTTCAACTCATCATGTATTGTTCCTAGATTCTTATCAGAATATCAGTCAAATTGAACAAGAATTAAAAGATGCAGATGCTAAAATTAACCATACTACTTTAAAAATTATAGGTGGACATTTATGAGCTTACCTTCTGAACAAAATTGGTTGGTTCTCCATCATCTCATTACTGATTTGAATAAAAAAGGATATGAAATTCCTAGTGGAATCAATCCTGAGATGGGATTAATCAGGTCTACAATCAGTTCATATAAAAGAGACCCTTCCCATCCTGAACTAATCAATGGTTTGGCAAAAGCTGAAATGTCTTTAAATAATATTCAAGGAACTCTTTTAATAATGGCTGAAGAGGAAGGGGAAGAATATGTTGACCATTGGCTTGATTTATTAAAAAAAGTCATGAGGGGAGAAGAAGTATTTGAATTTGCAAATTCTCGGTCAAGATTTCTTGTAAACACTCCTCCTGGATTGACTACAGGGAGAATTAACTTAAAAGTTCCTTTAGCTGAAGAAAGAGTTCAAGAGATTGCAGAGTGGAACGGACTCATCATTGAATTTGATGATGATGTGACTGTTGAATTACATGGAGATAAGCCGGATTTACAGGCTGGTTTAAAAGAAATGGGATCTTTCTTTTTAGAGGAATAATGGTGATATAATGACTAAAATTTTAGCAATTAGTGATGTTCACGGTGAAGAAAACGAAAATTTATATACATATTTAAATAATAATGATATTGATTTGGTTTTAATTTTAGGTGATATTACTGACTTCGGACCTTTAGAATTTGTTTCAACATTTATTAATAAAGTGGCAGACTGTGGTGTGGATGTAATAGCTATTCCAGGTAATTGCGATCCAAATGGAATCTGTAATGCTATTAATGAAGTATCATTCTGCCTTCACAATAATATTATTGCTTATGGCGATGCGATTTTATTCGGATTTGGCGGATCCAATCCAACTCCATTTGATACTCCTGGAGAAATGGATGATGATAAGATTTATGCTGCCGTTTATGATTTATTGGCTAATTATGATTATGTTTACAATTCTGACGTTCCTAAAGTAAGAATACTGGTTACCCATGCGCCTCCTTTCAATACCGCTGCAGATAGGGTTGAAAATGGTGAACATGTTGGAAGTTCAGGAATTCAAAAATCAATCCACGAATTTGAACCTGAAATTAATCTTTGTGGCCACATTCATGAAGCAAAATCTATAAGTAAAATTGGAAAAACTACTGATGTGGCAAATCCTGGAATGCTTAAAGATAACGGAGCTGTCTTAATTGATATTAAAGATGGTTCTAAATATGATTTAAGCCTTATTTCTTTGGATGAATAATTTTTTATTCATTCTTTCTTTTTTTTTAAAATCAAATAACAAGTTTTATTTAACAATAACTTAAAATATTAAATCATATTTTCTAAGTAAGTGATTATTATGATTTGGGTTGTTGGGAATGTTGATGGTAAACAATATAAAGAGCCATTTTCAAAAGGAATCATGTCCCGTTCTCTTAATGTTGCTGATATTGGGACTGAAAGGGCGCATGATATAGCCAGTGATATTGAAACTGAATTGATTAAAGAGAATATTACAGAAATTTCAAGTTTTGATTTGGCTAATGTTGTTTTAAATCACCTTGAATGCATCGATCCGAAAATTGCTCAGAAATATAAAAATTGGAGGTCTCTTAGAACATCTAAAAAACCTTTAATAATTCTAATAGGTGGAGCATCCGGTGTGGGAACTTCTTCTATGGCTTTTGAATTGGCCAGCAGATTAAGATTAAAAAACCTTATAAGTACGGATATGATTCGTGAAGTAATGCGTAAGATTGTATCTAAAGAATTAAGTCCAGTTATCCATAAATCAAGTTTTGATGCCTATGAAAGTATTAGAACACCTTCAATCAGAATTGATTCAGTTATTGAAGGGTTTATTAGTCATGTTGATGTCGTCAACGTGGGTATTGAAGCAATTATTGAAAGGTCTGTAAAAGAGGGTATCAGTACTATTATTGAAGGGGTTCATGTTGTTCCGGGTTTTATCAGAAAAGATTTGATGGAAAATAATAATATCATTATTTTTACATTAACTGTTGATGATGAAGAGTCTCACAAACAAAGATTCTATTCAAGATGTCGTCAGCCTTGGGTTAAACGATCTCTTGAAAAATATATGGAGAATTTTACCACAATAAGGAAAACTCAAAAATTTTTAGTTGAACAGGCTAAAATTCATGATGCACGCATAATAAATAATGTGGATATTAATGAAACTATAGATTTCATGATAGATGATATTCTTGAAAAATTTGGAGGAATGGACAATGTTGAACAAGAAAGTGAAGGACATAATGACAACTGAAGTGATAACTACTACTTCTGATATAGATGTAGTTTATGCTTTTGAAAAGTTGATGAAACATAAAATTAGTTCTCTTCCTGTTGTTGAGGATGATAAATTGATCGGTATTATTACAGCTACTGATGTTGGCCATAATTTGATTCTTGATAAGTATGAATTGGGAACTAGTGTTGATGAAATAATGATCAGGTCTGTTATTACAGTTTCTCCTGATGACAGTCTTGAAGATGCAATTAAAATAATGAAAGAAGGTGTTTCTTCTTC
Source organism: Methanobrevibacter sp. (assembly GCF_030539555.1). Taxonomy (GTDB): domain Archaea; phylum Methanobacteriota; class Methanobacteria; order Methanobacteriales; family Methanobacteriaceae; genus Methanocatella. The sequence goes on from NZ_JAUNXX010000017.1 coordinate 30,433, forward strand.
AGGAATTTTAAATCAACTTCCTGTTGTTGAAGATGGAAAATTAGTTGGTATTATTTCTGATGGGGATATTATTCAAGAGATATTTTAATTTAACATTTTTTTATTTATTTTATTATTTTTTTAGCCTTTTAAAGACAGTTACTATAAAAAAATTTTTTTCTAGAAATTGGCTATTTTAACTTTTTCAGTAACTATTTTTAATTCTAGTAATTGGACTCTTTCAAAAACTTTGTTGATTTGAAATTTTTTCACGAAAATTAGTTTGAAT
>NZ_JAUNXX010000093.1 GCF_030539555.1 Methanobrevibacter sp.
TCTAGGATACCTTGCCCAAATGAATATCGATTTAAAATAAGGAGACAATAAATGATACCAAAATCACACCCCCGTTATGAATCATTGCTTTTAAGAGATAAAATCGTTAAAGCCTCTGAGAAAGGTTACCTTGCAGACTCAGGAATGATTGCGCATGGTAGAGGAGAAGCTTTTGATTATTTGATTGGAGAAAAAACAACTTACCCTGCAAAAAGAGCTATGTATGTTGCTGTTGCAGCCTTACTTTTATCTAATAATCCGGTTATTTCAGTTAATGGAAATGCCACTGCCCTTGCCTGTGATGAAATAATCGACCTGGCAAAGGCAGTAAATGCAAAAATTGAAATCAATCTATTCTATAGAACCGATGAAAGAGTGAGATTAATAACAAAATTATACAAGAATCATGGATATTCCGACATATTGGGCACTCTCGATGATGACATAGAATATATCAGCGACATTAAAAACAACAGGTCTTCTGCAAGTAAAACAGGAATCTATTCAGCAGATACTGTTTTAGTGCCTCTTGAAGATGGTGACAGAGCAGAAATACTAAAAAAATCCGGAAAAAACATCATTACAATTGATTTGAATCCACTATCCAGAACATCAAAAATGTCTGATGTATCCATTATGGACAATATTGTAAGGGCAATTCCATTTATGACAAAAATAGCTGATGATTTAAAAACCCAAGATAAAAAATTCTTGGTCGATTTGATTAATGAATTCGACAACGAGGAAAACCTCAAAGAATCATTGCAACAAATTAAATTAAAATAAAAAGAGTGAATATGATGCAAGTTATAGGAATTACAGGAATGCCAGGATCAGGAAAAAGCATAGTTTCCGATTTGGCTTGTAAAAAAGGTGCTATCATTGTTAGCATGGGCGATATCATAAGGGAAGAAGCTGAAAAAAGAGGTGAAACAACCGGTGAGACAGCAGTGAACTTAAGAAAAGAATTCGGAGAATATATCGTTTCTGAACTAACAATAGAAAAGATTAAAAAACTTCAAAAAGAAGGCCACGATAAAATCGTTGTTGAAGGAATCAGAAGCCACCACGAAGTTGAAATGTTTAAAGAAAGCTTTGATAACTTTATCATTGTCTCAATCTTTGCAAAACCTATGATTAGATTCGAGAGATTGAAAAAAAGAAAAAGAGAAGACGATTCTCAGGATTACGCAGGATTCTCTGAAAGAGACCAAAGAGAATTGGGCTTCGGCATGGGCAATGTAATTTCCCTTTCAGATAGAACACTTATTAATGAAAGTGATTTGGATAGCTTTATTGAAAAGGTAGAAAAATTTTTAGATGAAATAGGATTCTAATCATTTATCCTCAAGAATTGCATCTTCAATAATATAAACACCACTGTCAAGATGCCATTCCTTTCTATCCTTTAAAATTTTAATTCTTTTTTTAAAAATAGGTCCGTCAATAGCCAATGTTTCAGCTTCCCCACCTTCAAAAGCAATGTTTACCTGATATTTCTCATTGATTTTAACCAGTTCATCTATAGCATCATCATCAATGACACGTCCAAGCCATGTTTCATCCAGACCCCATGCAGCAACTCCAGAAACAATAATCTCAAATCCCAGACTGACGATTTCTCTCATATAATCAAGTTCATTCACATGCCAATAAGGTGAAATGATTTTCAGACCCGCCTCTTCACCCAACCTTTCTATTCTTGATTTTTGATAGACTGAGTAAAGTGCACCTGTATATATAGCCTCAACACCTAAACTTTTAAGATTTTCGAATTCCCTTTTCAAATCTTGAAGTTCCTCTTCTTTAACGCCCTGAGTTACAGCTGAGATTATTGGAATATCAAGGGCATCTGCAAGCAAATCGGTGATATGAATATTTGGAACATGAAACATGTATGATTCGTCATTAACAGATTTCATGGAAAGAAGATATTTTACATCCTCTTTCTCCTTTAGTGCATAATACAGAGCCATTGTACTATCTTTTCCACCTGAAAATAAAATAGCAACATCCATAGTATTACCGTTTACGTTTTGTTTCTAAGAATTTTTTAAGTCTTCTATGATAAACAACAACGGAATCAAAGTAAATTCCAATTATTGCAACAACAACACCGATGGCTCCAGTAATCAGAACAAAATTAGTGCTTGAAACCATTGATGAATTGGTGGAATTAATACTATCATGAATTGGACCTTCCATTTTACTTGCAACAACACCATGATTAAGCAGAACCTGCTCAAATTTATCCAAGCATGAAGCGTCAATAACCAGCACTGACTGCACCTGTGCATAAGATAATGTTTCTCCATAAACTAGTTTATACCAATCTGAAAAAGATTTTAAAGCCTGTAAAGCAGAATAATTATCTTCAAGTTCTATTGTTATTTTACCGGTTGAAGCATTAACAGTGTAATTCTTATAGCCAGAATCGATATTTCCAACTATCTCCTCAAAATAATCCTTCTCAACATCGCTAAATGTCCACAGAGTTATGGCAATACTTTCTTCTTCATATGATTTAAAGCCCTCAGTACTGCTTAAATCATCTTTTAATTTATTTAAATCATTGGAAGTAGATAAATCTAAATATAAAGTTTCTTCATTGTTAGGCATGCTTCTTTCAAGAGTAGATACAACCGAAGGCATTTCCTGATAAATAGGTTCCAAGAAAAATGCCCCTCCAATAGATCCAATTAAAAAAGCAACAATAAGCACAAGAATAATTTCCTTTTTCGGCATATATTTTCTAAGCATACCAATAGAAAAAACAAATATCATCATTACAATGAATAAAATAATATAAATAATTGTAGTTATAATATCCATAATTTTACACGCCATTTAACTAATATAGATAATATTTTAAATAACGCTATTAAAATAACTTTTGCTAAAAATCATATGTACACCAACATTTTTTCACTACCCACAGGCCACTCAACAACAACATTGTTTTCGCCTTTTTTAAGATAAATCGAAGATGATTTCAGATTTGACTTTGATGAAACTTTAATAAGCTTATAGGAGTTATCTTTAAGTTTTAAATTGCACGATAAATAACTACTTTCAACATCAACCTTATTAGATTGTTCTGAATTTATAGTTACCGTTTGTCTTGACCCCTGACCTTCACCATAGACTGTTTTAATAGCCAGTGCAATTTTAGACAAATCCGATTTGGCTTTTATGGAATCTGACACATCCAATGTTGTTTTAATGCCCTGGTTTACTAAAGGCATTGTAAAAACTATCAAAACTATTAGTGAAATTGTAAAGATTAGCATATATTCAAGGGATATCTGTCCACGATTATCTCCATTCATCTAAATCACCAAAAATATATTTTTCGTAAATAACATCACAATATCCCCATAGACAACAGCAATCAACAGCCCGAAGAATATTGCCGGAGCAAAGGGGAATGAAATTTTAACAGAAAGCTCATCTGAAATAAATCCCTGAACACTCATGATTTTTAATAAATACACCTCTTCTGCGATTATGCCTCCCGCACTCTGAGATTTGAAATAATATTTAAAATAAGAATCATCATTGTTTTTATAAATTCTCAGATTGCCATCAGCCTCACCAATCAATTCACAGATATATTCATTATTAAAATAATATTCATTTACAATTGTCCCTTCAGTTATATCCTTTACCGGTATCATCTTATTAAGCGTTGATTCAACAAGATATTTCAAGCTGTTAACATTCAATACATTGAACAGGAAATCCGAATTTTTCGAAAAGACCTTATTTTTAAAAATCAAATGAGTGACAAAAATTACCAAGAACGGAAATGATACCAGAATGCTGTTTATCACTACACTAAATGAAAAGGGATACAATGACAGTTGTGGAAAAATCTCCAGGAAGCTGATATTAAAACCGAATGGTATTACTGAAGCGATGCCTGTGAACAGTTTTACATCACCCCCACCCCATACATTCAATTGCCACATCATATATGTGATAGTGTATGTAATAACTGCAGAAATTATTGAAGCTAAAATGTATTTAACGTTAGATGACAACAATGACAAAAGTAAATTAGACACCATTCCAAAAATCAAAAGGAACCTTGTTAACGAAACCGGAACAATACCTTCTTTAACATCCGAAATTGCAGCCATAGCACAAAATAATACTGTAATTGATATTTGAACTAAAAATACTATACTTAAATTCATAATTATAGTATAATACCAACTATAATATTAATTAGATAGAAAATAAGTTCATAAAATTGTTTTTAAAATGTAAAATTGTATAAAAAGAGAAAAAATTAATTTTTAGAAAACTCATAAATAGCTTCTAAAAATGATTTGAATAATGGATGTGGCCTATTAGGTCTTGATTTGAATTCCGGATGGAATTGACAACCAATAGCCCAAGGGTGATTTGGCAATTCAACAATTTCCACTAAAAAGTCATCAGGACTGGTACCGGAAATTATCAAACCTTTTTGTTGTAAATCTTCCA
>NZ_JAUNXX010000018.1 GCF_030539555.1 Methanobrevibacter sp.
ATACTTAAATATTTTTTGGTAATTAAAGTTTTTTTTTTATAGTAAGATTTATATTAAATTAAATTGAATTATTATACATGTCAGATATAAGTAAAACAACAATAAATCTTCCTAAAGATTTAAAAAAAGAATTAAAAAAAATTGCAATTGATGAAGACACTTCCTTATCAGGTTTAATCATTAAAATGATTGAAGAAGGAATGAAAAATAGAAATAAAACCGATGTTTTTTCAGATGAAGATTAAATAATATCTTCAACTGAATTTAACATGTAAGTTACAAATTGACTTTTTGCGATTTCTTCTACAAAAATTGCAAGTAATTCAGCTTCTTTTAAATTTTCACCAACACATATCACACCATGATTTTTAAGGATTAATGCATCCTCGTTTTTGATATTTTCACTAGTTTTTTTTGCTAACTGATTACTGCCAGGTTTTTCATATTCAACTTCAACTAAAAATGGGGATTTTATTTCGCCAAATCCTTCATATCTTTTTATTTTTTTGGATGAATGCGCAAATCCTGTTGCATATGGTGAATGTGTGTGGACTATAGCGTTAACATCAGGTCTTTTTTTGTAAATTCCTAAGTGCATATTAACTTCTGAAGAAGGTTTTCCTTTTGTTAATGTATTACCATTCAAATCAACCAACACTATGTCTTTCTCTTTTAGATTGCTTAAGGATTTTAAAGTTGGTGTGATTGCAACAATATCATTGTCCTCTTTCTTAAATCTGGCACTTATATTACCTGATTTTCCTGAAACTAATCCTTTTTCATAAAGTTCATTTGCAATTTCAATTATCTCAGCAATATTTTTTTTCATTCAATAACCTCTTTATAAAAATTTGAAATGTTTATACTTTCCTTTATGAAGTACAGGAACTTCAGCAGGAGTCGGTTCAATGTTATAAATCTTTTGAAATTCAGTTTGAGTCTGGAAAGTACCGGAGTTTATTAAATGTATTCCCTTGAATCTTCTGTAGGTATTAATGTGAACATGTCCGGTATGGAATACATCAGGCACTTCATCAATCACTAAATAATCTTCAAGCTCTGAAGCAAGTGGAGTCCTTTCACCGTAAATAGGTGCCAAATGTCTTTTCTGAAGCAATTCTTCCATTAATATATCGTTTCTTTCATGGGTAAACTCTTTAACTGCCATTACCAAGTCGTCGAAGCTACGTCCATGATAGATAAGTACATTGATTCCATCAAGAGAAACTACTCCAGGATTTGAAATGAATTCAACGTTGTCTAGTTCGTACAAAGCTTTTGCATATTCTTCAGGCACTGCCGGCTGAGGCTCTGCAACCCTTGATGCATCGTGGTTTCCGGGAGCAATGATAATTTTAATGTCACTTCTGATATTTCCTAAAAACCTTGCCGCTTCGTTGTACTGTTCTGTAATATCTTTAATTGCAAGCTCTTTTTCCTGGTTTGGATACACGCCTATTCCATCCACAATATCCCCACCAATAATAAGATATTTCACATCTTCTGCAACTCTTCTCTGCTCTTCTGTACCAAATTCACAATTTATCCAGTCTATAAATCTTGAGAATGCGTCTTCCAAAAATGTTAAGCTGCCAATGTGGACATCGGATAGAAATACAATCCCGAAGTCCATTTCCTTTTCTGGAATTCTTAAAACGCCAGGATAAATGATTTGTTGACCAAATGCAAATCCGCTGTCATTGCTTTTATTTGCAATCACTCCTACAACTTCGTCCCTGACTAATTTTTCGGCTTCAGCGAATAATTCCTCATTATTCTGTGAGAATAAAACAGAAATGTTTCCTGTATCGTCTTCAAACTCAACAATTTTATGACCGTTTTTACTGGACCTGATTTCCTTGACCATTAAAATCATTGTTAAACTGTCCTGGGAATCGTCAATATCAGCTATTTTAATAGCATTTCTAAGGTCAGGTCTTTTGGATAGGATATTATGTAGTTTATCATATCTACTTTTAAAGTATGAAATTAGGTTTTCAAGCTCTCCGCTGGTGTATGATTTTTTACTGGTATCCTGGATAATTTTGAAATCGTATTCAACATTACTTTTTTCCAGATTCCTTTTAAATTGAATTTTTTCATCTTTAACAGTTTCTGTTGCCTCTACTATTGCTTCATTAATATGCTTTTCTTTAACATCACTGTCTTTTTTCAGATTCTCAATGGAAACTGTTTCTTTTTGTGGTGTTTTAGTGGGTTTTTCAACTTTTTTTTCTTCTTTAGGCGGTTCGGGTTTTGTTTCATTTACTATTGGTGTTTCTTCTACAACTTTTGTTAATGTTTTTTGATCATTGTTTTCGGTTTTTACTGCATTGCCTGTAATTTCATCAATTGTTTGACCACTGACGGAAACCAAATCCTTTGATGAAAATTTATCACCTTTTAGCTTGACTATTAAAGAGGATGCAAAATCAATAGGATTTTCTGCATTGATGACTTTGTTATATGCTTCTGGTGATAGGTTGATTCCTTTTTTTGCAAATTTCAATAGAATTTTATTAGTTGACATATTAATTAAAATTTTTATTTTCTATATTAATAAACTTTGAGAATTTCACATTTTAATATTAAATTTCATTCGTTATATTTATTATATATTAAAAATAGAAGTTAAATTATTATATTGTACTTGTTATTTAATTAACAAGTTTTGAATGATTGTGATAAAAATGGCAAATAAGGCAATTAGAATAATTTTAATTATTGTATTATTTATTATATTCTTTGAAATAGGGCTTATTAGTTCATACACCATTGTAACTTCCGAAGCGCCTAATGTTCAGGGTTTAATAGATATGCAAATTTCAAAAGTTACTGGAATATTTACTCCAGAAAAAGTAAATGAAATGTTAATTAAAGACCCAACTCCAGTCAACATTACCAATAAAAAGGACATTGCTTTACGGATGGAAGATTTGTCGAAGGTTGATGGTGTCAACGTTGATTCAATGAACGTTACAACTTATGAAGACGCAAACAACAATAACTTTACAGTTACTATTGAAGCTTTAGGATATGCATCACCTAATTCCACTTCCGGACAAATCGTTATTAGTCAAACTCCATCATATAAAATTATAGCAAAGGGTAATGCCACATATAAGGACACTGGACTTGAAGTTGATGAAAGGTCTGTTACTATCAATTCTGTTTTAAAGTTATATCAGTGAGAATTATGATTAATGTTATAGGAATTGGCCAAAATAGAGAAAACATGACTCTTGGAGCAGTAAAAGCTATTGAAGAGTCTGATGTCATTATCGGATATAAGAAATACATCAACCAAATTGAAGATTTGGTTTTAGGAAAGGAAATCATCAAAAAAGGAATGGGTGATGAAATCTATAGGGCGGAAATGGCAATTCAAAAAAGTCTTGAAGGCCAAACAGTTTCATTAATTAGTTCCGGAGACCCTGGAGTCTTTGGAATGGCAAATGTATTATATCAAATTGTCAGCAAATACGATGGTGTTGAGGTTAAAGTCTATCCCGGTGTATCTGCACTGAATTATGCATCAAGTCATCTCGGAGCACCATTGCATGACTTTGCAGCCATCAGCTTAAGCAATATTTTAACTCCCTTATCCGAAATAGAAAAGAAGTTGAGACATGCACTTGAGGCAAATTTAATTGTTGCAATTTATAATCCAATCAGCAAAACCCGTAAAGAACCTTTTAGAAGGTTTAAGCAATGTGTTTTAGACATTAAAGGGGAAAATGCTTTAATAGGTATTGTTGATAGTACATATGAACCTCCAAAAGCAACTATTGTTGAAGTTAAGAATCTGACTGAAGACATTGTTAACATGTCCTGCACATTAATTGTTGGAAATGATATAACCTACCAGCAGGAGGATAAGTTGATTACACCTAGAGGATATGTAATCAGGTCCGATATCCATGAATTATCACGAAATCATTATGAAAAATTTTTAAACGGCGAAATCGCACACGGTCCAAATAGGGACTGTGATTACTATCCGTGCCATTGGGATGGTCAGTATTGTGATTTCTGCTATTGTCCATTTTATCCATGCGGAGATTCTGCAACAGGAGGGGAATGGATTAAAGGCAAAAATGTTTGGAACTGCAAAGATTGTAACTGGTTACACAAAAAAGAAGCAGTTGAATGTTTAAGAGAGCCTTTGGAAAATATTTTAGAGGAAGTTGAAGACTTAAAAGCAAAGAAAAAAACTTTATTAAAGCTTAGAAAAGCATGCTTATTGCACGTTGATCCAAATGACTTATGAGGTAATTTAATTGTCAATCAAAAATCTTTTAATAGAAATGAAGAATATGTCGGAATTAATGGTTGATTTGGCTTATTCCGCCGTATTGTTCAACAGTAAAACTGCAGCTGAAGAAGTTATTACATTGGAAAATGAAGTTAATGCAATGAATTATGAAATTAAAAAAGAATCATTGGTTGCAGCACGATCATATGAAGATGCTGAAAAATTAACAGCATTGCTTGAAATAGCAGAAGCTACAGAAAGCATGGCTAATGCTGCAAAAGATTTAGCTGATTTAGTTATTACTGGTTTTAAACCACATCCTGTATTTAAAATGGTTATGGAAGAATCTGATAAAAGTATTGTTAGAGTTACTATTGATGAATCATCAGAACTTGCAAACAATACTTTAGGAGATTTATTATTAGTTAATCGTACAGGTATGAGGGTAATTGCAATCAGACGTGGAGTATCTTGGATTTACGGTCCTGATAAAAGGACCATGCTGTTGCCTGAAGATACTTTAATTTTAAAAGGAACAGACGAAGGTGCAGACTTACTTGAAAAATTAGCTGCCGGAACCTGTTCATTGGATGATATTCCAGAAGAATTAGAAGATGAATTAGACTGAGTGATTAAAATGATTATGGGTAGTGATATTTGTGAAAGACAAACAGAAGAGGATTCGCAGTTCACTATCTACTCAAGCATTCTCTGACTTTTATGGTGAACATAACTATATCATAAAGGAAGGGTTGATTGCCCTTTTAATTTGCGCAGTTGGAGATTTGGTTGCAGGTATTATCTTAGGTAAAATGACATTTTTCCTTGAAGCATTTCCAGGTTTGCTGGTAGTTATTCCAGGAGCCATCGGAATGAGAGGAAATATTTTTGGGTCATTTGCATCAAGGTTATCCACTTACCTGCACATCGGATTAATATCTCCAAAATTCCAGTTTTCTGAAGATTTAAACTATAATATATTTTCATCATTTGTTTTAACCCTTGTTTTATCAATATTTTTGGGAATTGTAGCAAAAATATTCTGTATTTTATTGCATCACCCATCAATGGAACTGATAGATTTCATTTTGATATGTACAATTGCGGGAATAATTTCTAATTTAATCATGCTTCCAATCACAATGCTTGTTTCATTTAAAAGCTTTGAACATGGATGGGATCCGGACAATATTACAAGCCCGATAATTGCCGCATTTGGAGACTTGTTTACATTGCCGGCTATCATTGCATCAATTTTTATTTTGAAAGCACTTGATTTTAATATTCTTGTAAAGGACATTGTTTTAGCTGTGATATTGATTGGTGTTTTAATAAGTTTCGTTTATTGCTACAGGTTATCCGATGAGACAAAAACAATTTTAAGACAATCCACACCGATTTTGCTTTTATGCTCATTTTTAGGAGGTTCTGCGGGAGGAATATTAAACAGTTCTGTTGAGACATTACTTACAAATCCAAGTTTATTAACATTACTGCCGTTGTTTTCCGGTGAAAGCGGAAGCCTGATTAGTATTTTAGGAGCAAGACTTTCCTCCGGACTTCACTCAGGTCTGGTGGAACCGCTGTCAAAACCAAAAGGAGAAGCACTACACAACTTTGCTATCTGCTTTATTTTGGCCATTATAGTTTTCCCATTGATAGGCATACTTGCGGAGACTTCATCAGTGATGTTTGGAACAGTTGGCGTTGGATTTGATAAAATCATACCAATCTCCACATTGGCAGGTCTTATTTTGGTTGCAGTGATGGTTGTTCTTGTTTATTATATTTCAACAGTTTCATATAATCATAATTTGGACCCTGACAACATAGTAATTCCTGTTTCAACAAGTGTTACAGATTCAATTTCCAGTTTGATTCTGATTTCTGTGTCCCTAGTTATTTTGGGTTTTCTGATTTAATACCAAGCCTTTAAAATGAATTCACAATCATTTGTTGTGAAATAATCATATTTTAACTTGTCCTTATCAAATGTCTTTGGAACACTTACCAAAATAGCCTTTGCATCCTTTTTATCAAGATGGATGAACACAACCGCGCTTGTGTCATCATAAAAGTTTATCTCATCGTTTAAATAGACCCTATTACTTATCAGTGTCTTCCAGGATTTTTCTTTAACGAGTCTTGTCGTATCTAAAAAATACTTTAAATTGTATTTTTCACTGTCATCAATGAGCAGATAGTAATTTGAAGTTCGTAAGTTACCTTTAAATATTTTAAAGTAATTGCAGCTGTGCGAATCTTGGTCGTGATTTCTGTTGCATTTTCCATCGTTTTGAAAGTCCTTTATCACATATTTTTTGAAGAAGTCACATTTTACAAGCCTATTGACGGAATGCACATTATTAGAATCTTCAGCATTTCCAATTTTTACACTTGAAATGCTACTCTTGTATGGAATTAATTCCATTGAAGTTTTTATTTTTGAGTCAAATAAATACTTGTTTACATATTTATCGTAATTACTTGAAAGAGCCATTAACTTTGAATACGACACACTGTTTGGAATAATCTGATTTTCCTCATTTACTATTGCAAGGCCAGGTATTCCCTTTTCGTGAACTTCCCAATCCTGTGGAGTCCCCGGATTGTTTATTAAATTATTGACGCTTTGACCTATTAATGTTTCAATATGCTCATTTTCACTTTCCTTTACAATCTTTTGGGTGCTAATTTCACTTAATGAAAGAACAACGCCCGTTATCATTAAGACTATTATTAGTACAATTCCTATTTCCAGACTGATGTTTCCACGACTGTCCATTTATATCAACCCATATTTTTTTCTGTGTGAGCTGTCTAAAATTAGGCTGTTAATGTCTGATTCGTTGATTTTTTCACCGTTGTAATGGTCGCTGAATACCACATGGTCAGAACATGACAGAGATTCGTTTTTTTCCAATGTATGTGTTTGGATGAATACTTCAAAACCGTAATGAGGGCATTTTCCCTTTCCTTCAAGCCTACATAGATAACAGCTTCCGTCAGCGCTTTCATGGAAATATCCCTTTTCAAGGCAATCGTCAAGCACTCCGGGATCTCCATGGTGAATGTATGGGTCATATGGGCATTTCTTAATGTACAATGGTGCGGTTGCTTCAATGTATGCTTTCGGATTATCCAGATTATGCAAAACCATATAACCGGCTATTGCATTTTTATAATGTATCTTGTCGTCATATGTCAGGATTCCGGAGGCTATTGTTAGCTTTGCCAACGGCAAAGGATCCCTTAATCCTTCAACAGAAGCATTTTTTTCAACTATGTTGGAATATTCATTGTCATCCTTTTTAACATTCAATTTGACCTTGAATAGAATTTTCCAAGGGCTGTCTGTATTTTCAACCGAAACCACTTCGGAAGTGATTTTGACACCATATTTTTTTTCAAGTTCTTCATTTTGCTCTTCCAAATGTTTATTTAAATTTTTCTTTATTTGCTTTTCGCTGTTAAATATTGGTAAACCGTTATAGACCTTTTGTGTTGCCTCAGCTATTGATTGCCGTCCAAGAATTTCAAGATTTCTTCCATAATCATCAACGATATATTTGAATTCATCATTTGATTTTAATTCAATGTTTTCATTTTCAATATAATATATGCTTGTAATTATAAAAATCGAAATCAGTAACAATGCTACAACCAAAATGGCCATACTTCCTACTATTATATTTCCTTTTGAGTCGATTTTCATAATATTGAAGTTAATCGTGAAATTATTAATTTATTTTCCAAGTGTGCAAATGTGATTTTGCACAGATATGTATTACATTTTTGTGAAATTATCAAAAATCGTAATAAAAAAAATACTTATTTATATTATCGATTAGAAAGTATACTTATTAGAAAATATATGGAGGATTTACATGTCAGACACTGTTAGAACATGGCGTCATATACAACAAAGATACAATCTCATAGGTTCTAAATGTACAACATGCGGAGAATTATTCTTCCCGTCACGTGTAGTTTGTCCTAATTGTAGAAGAAAAGGTAATCTAGAACCTTTCCAATTTTCAGGAAAAGGTAAAATTCACACATTTTCAATTATCAGATCAGCACCTGACAACTTTAAAAAATCAGCTCCTTATGCAGTAGCTGTCATTGAACTTGAAGAAGGTGCAAAATTGACTTCACAACTAGTAGACTGTGATGTTGATGATATTGAAATTGGTGACGATGTAGAAATGGTATTTAGAAGGATTAGAGAAGATGGAGAGGATGGAGTAATCTCCTATGGATACAAGTTCAAAGTTATTAAATAATACTGCTGTTATTTTAGTAAGTCATGGTAGTACACTACCTTTTGCTGAAGAAGTATTTACTGAAATAAAAGAAAAATTTGTTGAAGCAAGCGGATTGGAAGCTGAAATTGGTTACATGAAAGTTTCTGAGCCAACAATTTCCGGAGCCGTTGAAATATTAAAAGATAAAGTTGATGATTTGGATAAAATCATTGCACTACCAGTATTTTTAGCTCCAGGAATTCATACTAACATTGATATACCACAATTACTTGGATTAGAGCCATTGGAAGTTGATCCAAGATGTCCTGATGGAAACTATCCGCCGGAACATTACTTATCAATAGCAGATGATGTTGTCTTTGATGGAGAAATTAAGCTATTGCCATCAATCGGACCTCGCGATGAACTTTTAAAAATCATTGATAAAAGAATCGAAGAGGCTTTAGCTGAATCCAAATTGGATGATAGTGCAAAAACCGGAATTTTGCTTGTAACTCACGGATCCAGGTTAAATTACAATAAAGAATTTGCAACTGCATTATACAACAAATTTGAAAAAACCTGTGATTTATCGTCAAGTTTCGGATTTATGGAATTGTGCGGACCTAGCATACCCGAATCCATTAATAAATTAGTTGAAGAAAACAATTTGGAAAGACTGGTCGTTGTTCCAGTATTCATTGCTCCTGGAATGCACACAACACATGATATTCCACATATTTTAGGACTTTTGGAAGCTCATGAACATGAACACTCCCATTCACATGGCCATGACCACGGTCACGACCACTCACACGATTTGACTCCTGTCGATTTCGATGGAGAGATATTATATCCTGAGCCAATTAAAGCGGATGACATCTTAATTGATATTTTAATTGATATGGTAAACGAAGCTTCATAGCTTCAATATTTTTTTTGAAAAATAATTTTTTCAAGATAACTTAAATAAATTTAACTTAAAATTTAAACATGGATGATAATTATGTCTGATAAAAAAACTGGAATTTTACTCTTAAGCCACGGATCCAGATTGGACGATGGTGAAGAAGTAATTAAAGCTTATAAAGAAATGTATTTGGAAGAATTTCCGGATGCTATTGTAGAATATGGATTTATGGAAATCAGAAAACCAGGTATTCCTGAAACAATTAAAAAATTATCTGAAAATGATTTGGATAGAATAATTGTTGTTCCTGTCTTTATAGCTCATGGACTTCACACAAAAAGGGACATACCAAAATTATTAGGAATTGAAAGCGACTTTGATGAGGAATCTGTAGGTCATCATCACCACCATCACGGCCATGATCATGGCCATGACCACGGGCATCATCATCACCACCATCATGACCATGATGAGGAGGAAGTTCACTTCGATGGTGAAATCATCTTAACCGACCCAATTGGTATTGACAAACGTTTATTTGAAATTATCAAAGACAGAGTTTCAGACAATTTATGAATCTGAAACTATTTTTTTACTTTTTTTATTAAAGATTTATTAAATTCAAAATCTATACTAATATTCATGACTCTTAAAGTCTCTGATATTGGTGAAAAGGAATTAGTGAGATATATTATATCTCGTTCAAAAAATATTACTCCGGATGATACTGCCATCACACGATTTGACTCCACTAATTTAATTTCAACCTGTGACATGTTGATTCAGTCAAGACATTTCCCAAATCGGATGTCCTATTTTAATATGGGGTTCAAATCTGTCACCGTTAATGTAAGTGACCTTGCTTCAATGGGTGCCAATCCACTAGGTTTTTTACTTTCCATTGCTATTCCAAAGGATTTGTCTCTTGATTCATTCAAGCAAATAATTGACGGTGTATTGAACGCCTGTGATTATTATGATATCCCATTAATCGGTGGCGATACCAATGAAGCATCCGAAATAATCATTTCCGGAACAGCTCTGGGATTATGTGACAAGCCACTAATGAAAGATACTTATGAAATGGGAGATGTAATTGCCTTAACAGGTGATATTGGCCTTGCAGCTTTGGGATTTAATCTAGATGTTGAAGACAACATTTATGTCAACAGGGCATTAAAACCTCTTGCAAGAATCCGGGAAGGTAAAATCCTAAAGGATTTTGCTACATCAGCAACAGACATTACCGATGGACTTGCAAGTGAGCTGTATGAAATCAAAAAGGATGATTTAGGATTCATGATTTATGAAGAGCTTTTTGAAATTTCAGATGAATATAAACAGATGTCCGAAGATTTGGGATTGAATTACCTTGATTTGATTTTCCATGTAGGTGAAGACTTTGAATTATTATTTACCATATCAAAAGATAATTTAGAGAAATTACCGATTGAATATAGGGTTATTGGTGAAGTGACTGATTCAGATATTGTTGAGCTCACACTTGAAAACGGTTTTGTTGAAAAGATAGAAAATAAGGGCTATGAACATTATGTTAGTGAGTAAGGATTTATACAAGAAAAGTTCAAAAACACAGAAGGTAAGATGTGAGATTTGCGCAAACTATTGCAAAATATCTGATGGTAATGTTGGAATTTGTAAACAACATAAAAACATCAACGGCGAATTATACGATGAAAGTTATGGAATAGTTTCATCACTCAGTCCTGATCCAGTTGAAAAAAAGCCTCTAAATCATTTTTTACCAGGCACATTAACATACTCAATTGGCGGTTTTGGGTGTAACATGACCTGTTTACATTGCCAGAACTATATGATATCTCATGATTATAATAAATATTCACCAAGCATTAAAATAACACCAGAAGCGATTGTGGAAAATGCACTTAATTATGATTGTGAGTCAATTGCTTGGACATATAATGAACCTACGATACACTTACCCTTCAGCAAAAAAACTTCACTGCTTGCACAGCAAAATGGCCTTAAGGTAATCTATGTCAGCAATGGATACTTTTCTCACAAGTCAATTGAGGAAATTTTGACTTTTGTCGATGCATTCAATATAGATTTGAAAGCGATGTCTCAAAAGTTCTATAAAAAGGTCTGTGGAGCAGACCTTGATGTCGTTTTGGATAATATTAAAAGAATTTATATGGAAGAAAAGCATTTAGAGATTACAAATTTAATCATAAATGATTACAACGATTCTGATGATGAAATTAGTCAGTTATGTGATTTTGTTGTAGAGGAATTGGGTCCTGAAGTACCATTACATTTTTCAAGGGCATTTCCCTACTACAGAATGAATGATATTTCGCCGACAAATCTTGATACATTGTATAAAGCTCACAAAATTGCAATTAAAAAGGGAATTGAAAATATCCATTTAGGAAATATTTAAATAATTATAAAAAAGTATTATTCTCAAGTGAAAATTATTCTTAATTGTGGTATGAATTGTTAGCGTACATTTTTTAACCACTTATGGACTCTATTTAAATTATTTTAAAAACAAATAAAAGAAGTTAGCTATTCACCGAAGCTAACTCTTTCGAATTTTTCCAATGTCTTAAGTGATTTTGTTGCATCCACACCTATTTTTGTAGTTGTTCCATCACTTTCAGCTACAGGGTCAAGAGATGATCCGCGCACATTCGGAACAATCATGATGTCCCTGTCACCTTTGACACGGGTAGCTATTGCATATTCAACGTCTTCAGCATCAAACACGTTAACGTCTGTGTCTACAACAGTACAGTGCTTAAGTGAGGGGTGAGCGGATAATGCCGCCATGATGGCATTTTTACCGTCTCCTTCAGTTTGCTTATTTATTGAAATGACTGCATGCAACCAGCAGCAACCTCCTTCAGTAAGGACAACATTTTCAACTGTAGGCACTGCATTTTTAACGGCTTTGAATATTCTTGGCTCTTGCGGAAGGCCTTGCAATAATTTGTGTTCAAATCCGGCAGGGATAATTGCATGATAGCACGGATTGTCCTTTTTGATGTGCATTTTCTCCAAGTTGATGATTGGCTGGTCACGGATGATGTCATAAGTATCGGTCAAGTCAACGAAAGGACCTTCAGCAATACTTTCAGTCACAGAAATTTTACCTTCCAGTATAATGTCTGCCTGAGGAACTTCAAGTTCTCCACATTTGATTAGTTCCAATTCCCCATTTTTAAAAGCATTCGCCACTTCCATTTCATTATAATCGATTGGAATTGAGGTTGTACTTGCAAGCAGAATTGCCGGATCCATTCCAATGGCAATCGCAATCTCCAAGTCTTGACCTAATTCCTGAGCATTTTGGAAATAGGTATAAAGATTTCTTGGAACAATCCTTATTACGAGTCTTTTGCTGTCCAAAACCATCATCCTATGAATTGAAGCATTCTGGATACCTGTTTTTGGGTCACGTGCAAAGACAACGCCTGCTGTAATGTATGCTCCTCCATCTCTTTTATAATGGGTTAAAATTGGGATTCTGTCCAAATCTACATCTAAATTGTCATAGTCTGAAAAGTCTGTGAATTTTTCTACTTTAAGAGGCTTTTCCATAGCGTCAATAATTTTTTCAGTAATTTCTGATACTTCACAGTTGATTGATTTGGCTATCTTTTCACGAGTATTGCAAATTCCAGTTATAACAGGCATGTCATATCCTTTTATGTTTTTAACAATGACGGTGTCTTTAGGATATTGCCTTAATACTTTTGAAACTTCAAATTCGGATGAAAGTTCATCTGTAATTTCAATTATGTTGTCACCTTCAAGTTTCATATTATCCCTATAAGTTAATTTTTTTATCTTTTAATTTTCCAACAAGCTCTATTGTATTTGAATTTTTAATGGAAAGTATTTCTCCTGCAAGAACTGCAGCATTTCTACCATTATTTATTCCAACAGTTGCAACAGGCACTCCCGGAGGCATGCTGACTGTAGTAAGCATATAATCATCTCCATTTTCATTAGTACATGGAACTCCAATTACAGGTCTGTCGGTAAGTCCCACTATTCCTCCTGTAACCTGTGATGAGTTGGAACTAACTCCGATGAAAATCTTTACATTTTTCATTGATTTGACGTAGTTTGTGAATTTACGGTTTGATCTGATTGGGCAGACAACCTTTATATCGTAGCTAATTTTAAGTCTGTCCAATATTACTCCGACTTTTTTAGCTGTTCCCACATCAGTTTGCCTTCCAACAATGATTACAACTTCTGCATCTTTATTTTTGCAGCATTTTTCCGCATCTTCGTCGATTTCAGGTTTATTTATTTCGAGATTTTTGATTCTTAAGAAATCATTTTGAAGATATTTTCTATTAATCTTTTGAACTATTTCTTCGTTGCTTCTTTTGACTTTTTCAGCATATTCCTTTCTTAGATTAATTATTTTTCTGCGTATTTCTTCATCATGTACTCCCATGAATTGTGCAGCAAGTATTGCAGCATTATCTCCTCTGTCAATTCCAACGGTTGCAATTGGGGATGGATAAGGCATTTGAACGATTGATTCCAATGCATCTATTCCACCTGTTTTTACATCGACAGGAACTCCTATAACGGGTCGTGTGGTGTATGCTGCAATCGAACCGGGCAGGTGTGCTGCCAGTCCGGCAATTCCAATAAACACTTCGATTCCGGCATCAGTGCCTTGGGAAACGATTTCTCTAACCAGATTAGGTGTCCTGTGGGCAGATGCTATTTTTAAGCTGTATGGTATTTCAAGTTTTTCTAAAATGTCCATACTCTTTTCGGCAATGGCAATATCTGAGCCACTTCCAAGAATAATCATTATTTTCGGTATCATTCAAAAATCCCTTCTAAAATAAATTTTAATCATTATAATAATATTGACTTTTAAATATTTAAATTATCATAGATAAGTTAATTCTATTCCTTTTCAGGTCAACATCCATGACTTTAACATCCACAATATCTCCTACCCCAACAATATCTAAAGGATGCTTTACAAATTTATCAGCCACTAACTGTGAGATATGAACTAATCCATCCTGATGAACTCCTATATCAACAAATGCACCGAAATCAACAATGTTTCTAATAGTACCTTGCATTATCATTCCAATTTCCAAATCTTCTATTGACAATACGTTCTTTCTCAATATTGGCTTCGGCATGTCTTCCCGAGGGTCCCTACCTGGCTTTTTAAGCTCTCTAACAATGTCTTTAAGGGTTTCTATACCAATATTTAGCTCTAAGGAAAGTTTTTCTAAGTCAATATTGTCTAATTTTAAGGATTTTGAGCCGATATCGCTGGTGGAATAGTCTAATTTTTCAAGTAGCTTAAATGTAGCATCATATGACTCGGGGTGAATTGTAGTATTGTCTAAAGGATATTTAGGGTTATCTATTTTCACGAATCCCGCACATTGCTCATAGGTTTTCTTTCCCAGTTTCTTGACTTTCAACAATTCTCTTCTTGAGTTGAAACTGCCGTTTTCCTCTCTGTATGCAATTATATTTTTAGCGGTTGTGTTTCCAATTCCGGAAACATAATTCAATAGGCTATATGATGCCGTATTCAAATCAACTCCCACCTCATTTACCACTTTTTCAACAACTCCTGTCAATGATTCGGACAATTGTTTTTGGTTCATGTCATGCTGGTATTGTCCGACCCCAATAGATTTCGGATCAATCTTTACAAGTTCAGCCAAGGGGTCCTGAAGTCTTCTGGCAATTGAAACTGCACTTCGCTCACCTTCACTAAAGTCTGGAAATTCCTCATCGGCCAGTGGTGATGCGGAATATACGGAAGCACCCGCTTCATTAACGATAATGTATTCGACATCAGTTCCTTTAATTATGTCAGAAACAATTTCTTCAGATTCTCTTGATGCGGTTCCATTGCCGATGGCAATAACATTAATGTCATATCTACCAATCAGTTCACGGACTGTTTCAACAGATTCTTTCACTTTGTTTTGAGGCTCAGTCGGATAAATCAATGCAGTGTCGAGGACTTTTCCAGTATCATCAATGATTGCAAGTTTGCATCCTGTCCTGAATGCCGGATCCCAACCCAATATTGTCTTTCCAACCAACGGGCTTTCCATTAACAGCTGGTTTAGGTTTTTTGCAAACACTTCAATCGATTTTTTTTCAGCCTTTTCGGTTAGATAATTTCTAATTTCACGTTCAATTGCAGGTGAAATTAACCTTTTGTATGAATCCTGGACGGATTCTTTTATTATTGGTGTTGTGAATCTGTTGTATTCGATTTTTTCAGGAATTTTGGATATGTTCTTTAACATGTGCCTGTTAAGGTATCTTATGATTTCATCCGCTTCACAGACCACTTTTCCTTTTATGATTCCTTCTTTTTCCGCTCTGTTTATTGCTAAAATTCTGTGAGGAGGAATCCTTTTTAGGTCTTCTGTGTAATTATAATAGATTTCATATTCGCTTGTAGAATCTTTATCTTTGGTTTTTGTCTGAATTTGACCGGTATGGAAGGTATTTTGCCTTATTTTTTTTCTGAATTCTGAATTGTCTGATATTATCTCGGCGATAATGTCCTGAGCTCCTTTGATTGCATCCTCCGGAGTTTTAACCTCATCACTAATGTAATTTTTAGCTATTTTTTTGACACTTTCCTTAACATCCTGAGCTAAAATAATTTGGGCCAACGGTTCAAGACCCTTGTCACGTGCAATTGTTGCCCTGGTCTTTTTTTTGCTTTTATAGGGTCTGTATAAATCTTCAAGTTCTACCAAAGTTTTGGAATTCAGAATTTTATTTTTCAAATCATCCGTTAGCTTTCCAAGTTCATCGACTCGTGCAATAATCTTTTCCTTCCTGTCTTCCAGATTTCTGAGATATTTCAATCTTTCATCAAATTTTCTGAGGGTTTCATCGTTAAGTGAACCTGTAACGTCTTTTCTGTATCTTGCGATAAACGGTATGGTATTTCCATCATCGATTAATTTGATTACTTTTTCAACTTGCCAGTCTGCAAGATTAAGTTCATTTTTAAGAGTATTAACTATCATCAATTTTCAACCTTTAAAATAAGTTTAATTTGAATTTTATTTTTTAAAGCAAATATCACGGATTTAAAAAAGCTTTAATCCATAAATAAATAATTTAATAGATTAATTTTAGTTTTAATATTATTTTAATTTAATTGTTTAATTTGGAAAAATACAAGTAACATTTATAGTATTTAAATAACATAATTATTATAATTAAACTTTTATTGGAGAATGTAGAGTGTATTGGTTTTTTGTAATAATCGCATTTTTACTTGCTAGTATCAAAACTTCCAAACCTAAGTATCAGAAGGTTTCGGTTGTTATTCCTGCTTACAACGAGGAGGAGACCGTAGCTAAGGTAATCGATGTGGTTAAAAAAGTATCCTTTGTAGATGAAATCATCGTTGTTAATGATGGGTCAAGTGACGATACTGAAGGAGAAGCTTTAAGAGCTGGGGCTATTGTAATTAATCATGAAACCAATAAAGGTAAAGGTGAAGCGCTGTACACTGGTTATATGCAATCAGAATGTGATATCATTGCATTCATCGATGCAGATATTTATAATTTGACTTCTAAAAAAGTTGAAGCTATTATCAAACCGATTCTGCTTGGAAAAACCGATATTACCAAAACCAAATTTTCACGCGCCAGCGGACGTGTAACTGAACTTACTGCAAAACCGCTTCTTAATTTCTTTTTCCCGGAAATTTCATTCGAGCAACCGTTAAGCGGTCAGTTTGCGGCACGTAAAGAAATATTAAAGAAAATTAATTTTGAAAAGGATTACGGTGTGGATGTAGGAATTGTTATCGATGTTGATGTGCTTGGAATATCCATTATGGAAGTTGACATCGGTGCGATTGAACATGACATGTCCCCTCTTTCAGATTTAAACATGATGGCTAATGAAGTTGTCAGGACAATCATAAGCCGCGCAAACAAGTACGGAAGGGTTCTGATGATAGATGAGATAGGTTATTTTATTCGAATGTCTATTGTCGGTTTATCCTTAGTTATTTTAGGATTATTCACAGTATTTTTTGTTAAATTTATTCCATTGGCTATCGGTGTTTTGATTTCTGTTGCGGGTATTATTTTAGCCATCTACTATATTATTAAAGTTATTGTAAAATCTGTTGTAATGTTTAGAAAAACACCAAGAGGCAATCTATTAAAGTCCTTTATCAAGATTCACTTTCCGCTGATTATTTCAATAATTGTCCTGCTGCTGATGATTTCCACATTCATTGGTGCGGCACACTTTGAAAATGGTGTATTATCAATCGAGCCGAACTCAAGAAATCTAATTATTTACGCTGATAATTCAAGGGCTGACAGTTCAATATCTGTAAGAGGTCCATATACTATTGATACAGCTATTGAAAATGAATCTGACCAAATTCGTATGCCTGCAGATGCGATGATGACTTTAGGCGTTAAAATAAATGACACGATACAGATTGACAATGAGATTTATTCAATCAATGAAACAAGGGAGGGAGAACCGGATATTCTAAGGCTGCCACTCCAAGCCAAAAAAGAATTAAACCTTGAAACAGGGTATGTCATTCAAAACAGCCGTTTATTGGAAATCTTTGATGGAAGTATTGTTACTCAAAGCAATGAAAATCAGAATATTACGTTCATCGAGAAATTTGCCATCAATTCAAAGGAATTAAATGCTTCCAGTTTTGAAGTGATTGTTGACAATGAATCAATTGTTAATTCAACAGGTGTATTGAGAAATGGCTCATCATACAGCATTGCCATAGATGGCGAAATCGTTACTTCTATAACCGGTCCTGAGAATACCACATTCACATATGAGGGTTCAGAAGTTGAAATAATCTTTAGGGATTCTGATTACACTTCAATGAAACAGTTTTCAAAATCTACTCAAGGCAATTTCCTGAGTTTATATATTTAAAAAATAGTAAAAAAATCTAAGAAAGAATTCTTAGATTATTCTTTTTTATCGTAAGCTTTAACAGCTTCCTCAACATCATCATAAAGACCAAGTGCTGCCAGAGCACCCACCTTTCCTTGCTCACCAGTCACTGCAATCAATGGAATATTTAGCTCTTTTGCAGTTGCTTCAGCAGTTTCAACATCCATCATTCCAGATTTTGTAGCTATTGAATATTGTCTTAATTTTTCAGGAATATCAAGACCTTCTAATATAGCTATGGCTGTTTTATCGGATAAGGTATCTCTTTTAAGAATTTCAATAACTCTATTAATCAAATCTTCTTTTTTTGATTCTTCAACCGCAAATGTTAAAGCAATGGATACACAGTTTTGAGTTTTATGAGGATTATGCGGGTATAATTGTACAATGATGTGATCCAAATATTCATAACCTTCACCGGCAAGTTCAACACCCAAGTTATGAGCCATTGTCCATGTAGCTCCAGCATCTTTAGTATCAGTGTCATCTATACCAATGACTACTTTTTGAAGTTTTGGTGTAACGACGGTAGCCTTTCCAACTTTTGAGCCTCCACCGGTTTCGATTAGTTCAATGTATTTGACACCTTCGCCCATTCCTCTGCACATTCCGGCACCTACACCAGCACCTGCAAGTCCTGCATGTGTAACTTTAACCTCATCACCGTCAATAACAATTTCATCTATTCCCGCAGCATTGAAACTGGCTTTCAGGTCAAGTGGACTTGAACCAACATGGCAGGAATAAACGTGTTTGTTTCCATCACGATAAGCTGAATCAATTAATTCAGAGTTGTTGCGGTATTGGTTTAATAGCCAATGAGATCCGGATATGCATGGATGATATTCGACAATTTCAACTTTGTCGCCATCCACCATTGTTAAAACTTTTTCATATGGTGCTATCCAGGGGTCTGTAAATTTTTCTTTTAATTCGTCAGGTTTTAGAATTTCCATCCAATCACTAAATTTCTTTTAATCTGTCGCACATTTTAATAGCTGCTTCAACTGCACTTTTAGCGTTTTTAACACGTCTGTGCGCATCCATTCTTGTCATTCCAGGACCAGTAATGCCTAAAGCAACTGGGGTATCATATTCTAATGCTAAATCTGCAATTTTACGGGATGCATGTTGTGCTACGATTTGATCGTGGTCGGTTGCGCCTTCAATTACAGCACCTAATGTGATGATAGCGTCGTATTCTCCTTTTTGCAATAATTTTTTTATTACAAGAGGCATATCAAATACACCAGGAACAGCTACAACTTTTGTAATTTCACAGTCTCTATTTTTAGCTTCTGATTTAGCTAATTCTAACATCATTTGAGTTATATCATAATTAAATTCAGCAACAACTGCTGCTATTTCATATTTTACCATTTTTTCATCTCCTTAAGCTCCACTTTGGAATAATAAAAGCATAAATCCTGCAACCCCACTTAATACCATAATAAATATAATAAAAAGTGCAGCCAATTGCATTTTAGTAAATTTTTTCAAATCCATATTTTATTCTCCTTATTTTTTTTATAAATTATTTTTAATTGCTTCGGCTACTTCCATAGTGCCTGCTGAACCACCTAAATCTTTGGTTAAGGTTTCACCTTCTTTAAGCACTTTTAAAATAGCGGCATCAAATTTATCCGCAGCTTTGTTTTCACCGATATATCTAAGCATCATAATTGCTGAAAGCATCATTGCCATCGGGTTTGCTATACCTTCACCTGCAATATCCGGCGCTGAACCGTGTACAGGCTCAAATAATGCTCCATCCTCACCAATATTTGCGGAAGGTATCACTCCAAGTCCTCCAACGATTCCTGCGCCTTCATCGGATAAGATATCACCAAATAAATTGGTAGTCACTATAACTTCAAAGCTTTGAGGCTGAGTAATAAGATACATTGCAGTCGCATCTACATAGAAATCTTCAGTTTCAATGTCAGGATACCTTTCAGCTACTTCATAGAACACATCCCTGAAAAGCCCGTCACTCTTTTTAAGCACATTGGCCTTATGAACTGCTGTGACTTTGTTTTTGTTATTCTCTTTTGCGTATTTAAAAGCATAATCGATAATGCGTTCTTCGGCTTTTCTTGTAATAATGCGTTTAGCGATTGCACCATCTTCAGTTAACTCTTCCTGATTTGCAATGTATAATCCTTCGGTATTTTCACGAACAATCATAAAGTCAACGTCATCAAACAATGCGTTAGTATTAGGATAAGCTTTAACAGGTCTTAGATTTGCATACATCTTCATTTCCTGACGTATTTTCACGATAACGTCAGCAGCACTTTCACCTGCTGCACCAAACAAACATGCATCTGCATTTCTAATAATTTCTAAAGTTTCTTCGGGAAGCGGATTTCCAGTTTTCTCACCGCATTCGTCTCCAGCTTCACCATAAACATAATCAAATTCAATATCCAATTCATCCAATACGGATATTGTAGCTTCCATGACTTCTTTACCGATTCCATCACCTGGAATAATGGCAATTTGATATTTATCTTTTGTTTTTGAGGTACTCAATTAATCCACCTTGTTCCAATATTTCTAACATGAATGGAGGTAATTTCTTGAATGTTATTGTCTCTCCATTTGAAGCAGTAATTGTTCCTTTCTCCATGTCTACTTCAATTTCTTCTCCATCTTCGACGAGCTCTGTGATTCCAGGTGCTTCAAGGAGAGGAACTCCGACATTTGTAGCATTTCTATAAAATATTCTTGCAAATGACTCTGCAATTACTGCAGATACTCCAACACCCTTAAGGGCAATCGGGGCATGTTCTCTTGAAGATCCGCAACCAAAATTAGTTCCGGCAACGATAAAATCTCCTTTGCTACATTTTTCGTTAAACTTATCATCCAAACCTTCCATGCAATGCTCGGATAATCTTTCTTCATCAGTATAAATCAGATATCTTCCGGGAAGGATGATATCAGTATCAATGTCATTTCCGAATTTCCATGCAGTTCCTTTCATATTATCACTCCGGCACCACGATTTTTCCTTCAATTGCTGAAGCCGCAGCAACGGCTGCTGAAGACAAATAAACTTTACCGTCAGGACTTCCCTGTCTTCCTTTAAAGTTTCTATTTGAAGTAGAAAGACTCACTTCTCCAGGTCCTATAATTCCGGTGTGCCCTCCAAGACATGGACCACAACATGGGGCGGATACAAGGGCTCCTGCATCGACGAATATTTTAATTAAACCCTCTTCAAGTGCTTTGGCGTATATTTCTTTTGATGCCGGTATTACTAGCATTCTTGTCGATTTTGCTATCTTATTTCCTTTTAATATTTTTGCGGCATCTCTTAAATCACTAAGTCTTCCATTAGTACAGGATCCTAAAAATACCTGGTCTATTTCCTGGTCAACTTCACTTACTGGTTTTACATTGTCAACATTATGAGGACATGCAACTTGAGGCTCCAAATCACTAACATCAATATCAATAATATTAATGGATGATGAATCCAAATCGGTTTTAAAAATTTCATAAGGTTTGTTGGAACGACTTTCAACATAGTCTATGGTTTTTTGGTCGGGTTCAACTAAACCAGTTTTTCCACCCATTTCAATAGCCATGTTGCATAAAACCATTCTGTCTGAAACACTCATATTCGAAACGGTTTCACCTGCAAATTCACAGGCTTTGTATGTTGAGCCGTCTACACTTACTTGTCCAATAATATTTAAAATAACATCTTTGGCGTATACATTTTCTTTTAATTCACCGGTAATATTGAACCTGTTTGTTTCAGGCACCTTGAACCACAAATTACCTTCTGCAAACACCATTGCCATGTCTGTAGAACCAATCCCAGTTGAAAATGCTCCTAAAGCACCATGAGTACAAGTATGTGAATCCGCACCCACAATCACTTCTCCAGGCACGACATGACCTAGTTCCGGAAGGATCTGATGGCAAACTCCCTCGTAAACATCATAAAAATGTTCAATTCCATGCTCTTTGGCAAAGTTCCTCATAATTATATGGTTATTTGCTGAGTCAATGGAATCTGCAGGGACCTGATGATCGAATGGGATGACAATCTTTGATGGATCCCATACTTTTCCAGCTCCAATCTTTTCAAAAGATTCTACTGAAAGGGGTCCAGTCAAATCATGAGCCATTGCAACATCAATATTTGCTATAACAATATCTCCAGCCTCTACTTTATCCTTTCCAGATGCTTTAGCTAAAATTTTTTCAGACATTGTTGGCATTTTTTCAACCTCTTAATAATGGTAAATATTTATGTATTTATAAATATATAAATTTTTAAAAAAATCTGTTTTTCTAAGATTTATATATAATGTTCAACAAATAATATTTCATGAGCAACTCAATTTTTAAAAGATTTAGAAAACAAGAAGAACCCGTAATTGAAGAGGAATCTTCAGTTTTAGAGGATAGGGATTATTGGATTTCATTATTACAAAAAATAGCGTATCCAGTTTTAAATAATTTGGCTAGAGGTTCCCTAAGGAAAAAAATGCCTTATGAATCAATCAGTGCAGAAAATCAAAAATTTGCATATCTTGAGGCTTTTGCCAGAGTGTTTAATGGAATTTCTTCCTGGTTGGAATTAGGCCCGGACAGTTCTGAAGAAGGTCAATTGAGATTAAAATATTTAAACATGACATTAAAAGCTATTAGTAATGCTGTTAATACCAATAACAATGATTACATTTTTGTTATTGAACCAAAACAATCTTTAGTTGATGTTGCTTTATTTGCTCAAGGATTACTCAGATCTAAAAATCAAGTTTGGCTTAATTTGCCTATGGGTGTACAGGCCAAAATTATTCATGAATTAAAAAATACTCGTGTTATTGCGCCATATGAAAATCACTGGTTGTTATATACTGCAATGATTGAAGCGGCACTTTTAGAATTCACTGGCGAATGCGATAAAGAACGTTTATCCTATGGTGTTCATAAATTTAGAGATGAATTCTATTTGGGAGATGCGATTTACAGTGACGGCGAGTCATTTGAGTTAAACTACTATAACAGCATTACAATTCATCCGATGCTCAATGATATTTTATTTGTAATGAGAAAATACGGTCTTTCAGATGGAGAATTCTTGGATGTACAACTGATGAGGTCATCTAGATTGTCATCTCAACTTGAAAGGTTGATTTCACCTGAAGGCACTTATCCTGTTGTGGGGGCTTCATTAGCTTATCGTTGCGGTGTTTTCCATTTATTGTCACAGGCGGCTTTACTTAAGATTTTACCTAGAAATATAAACCCTGCTCAAGTCAGGTCAGCATTGACTAAGGTTTTGATGAAACAATTCAAAGGCAATCAGAATTTCAACTCTGAAGGATGGTTGATTGTAGGATTAAACGGCTCTCAATTGGACATATCTGAAAAAGATATAAATACTGGTAGTCTTTATTTATGCTGTTCAATATTTTTAGCTTTAGGCTTAAAATCAAACGAAGTGTTTTGGAATGCACCAGCTAGTGAATGGACTAGTTTAAAAGCATGGAATGGTCATAAAATACCAAAAGACCAACCAATTGATTTTTAATTTAATTCATAAAGGTTTCCGTAATTATATAGTGTAATTTCACTCGGAACTCTATTTATTATATTTTTTGTATCAAATAAAACAGGATTTTTCATACTTCTGGAAATCAAACCGTAATCCAGATGTTTAAACTCATTATGGTCACATAATATTAAAATTAAATCGGCATCTTTTATAGCTTCTTTAAGGCTTACGAAATCATTATTTTTAATATGGGGGTCATGTATTGCTATATCATACCCATATTCTTTTAACTTGGCAATTATGTTGTATGCAGGGCTTTCCCTATCATCTCCGGTATTTCCTTTATATGACACTCCAAGTACTGCAATTTTGCCTTCAGAAATTATTTTTTTCACATTGTCGCATACAAAATCGGGCATTGAATTATTGGTGTCTCGAGCTAATTTAATAATTTTTGCAGTTTCAGGAGCCTTTGCATAGATAAAGTAAGGATCAATTGCAAGGCAATGACCTCCGACACCAGGGCCCGGTGAATGCAGATTTACTCTAGGGTGTTTGTTTGCCATTTTAATAACGTCCAAAGCATTGACACCAATTTCAGCACAGATTTTTGCAAGTTCATTTGCAAGAGCAATATTCACATCCCTAAAAGTATTTTCCATACATTTGGACAGCTCAGCAGTTTTCGCTTCAGTCAATGTAATGTTTCCTTCAACAAATTGACCATAAACTTCTCTGGCTTTTTTAGAACATTCCGGTGTGATTCCACCTATTATTCTATCGTTATGGACCAATTCTTCTAAAATCCTTCCTGGAAGGACCCTTTCAGGACAATGTGAAAGATATAAGTCTTTTCCAATTGTAAAACCGGCATTTTCAAAAATAGGTTTAATTGTTTCATCGGTAGACATTGGAGCTATTGTTGATTCAATAATCACCGTATTTCCTTTTTCAAGGTATGGAATTATTGATTCACAGGCACTGACAACATAGCTTAAATCACAGCTGTAGTTTTCAATGATGTATGGTGTTGGAACAGTAATAATAAATGCGTCAGCTTTTTGAGGAGTTAGGCTAGCAACATATACTTTATTTTTAACTGCATTTTTTATAATGTCAGATATTCCCGGTTCTTCAATGTGGACAATGCCCTCATTAAGGTTGTTTACAATTTCCTCGTTAACATCTACTCCAACAACTTCGCAATGGTTTCTAGTAAAAAGGGCTGCTGTTGGAAGCCCAATATATCCTTGACCGATAATACATACTTTCATAGTTCTAACTCCTTCATATAAATATAAAGTATAATATATATTTTAACATATAAATTTTTAAGGGATATTTATGAAAATTCTAATCACTGGTTCAAATGGAATGTTAGGTCATGATTTAATCGAAGTCTTAAAAGATAAACACGAACTAATTCTCACCACTTCCAAAACATTGGATATCACTGATAAAGATGGCGTAATTGACTTTATTTGTAAAAACAATCCGGATATTGTCATTAATTCTGCAGCTTATACAAATGTTGATGGCTGTGAGGAAAATCAGGAACTCGCATATAATGTTAATGGAGAGGGAGTTAAAAACTTGGCTTTGGGATGCAGTAAAATTGATTGTCCTTTGGTTCATGTAAGTACCGATTATGTTTTTAATGGTGAAAATACCCGTCCATGGGTTGAAGACGATGAAATCGGTCCTATCAGTGTTTATGGTAAAAGTAAACTAAAAGGGGAAGAAGCCATTTTGGAAATTCTCGAAAAGTTTTTCATCATAAGAACCGCATGGCTTTATGGAATTAATGGGGGCAATTTCCCTAAAACAATGTTGGAACTTGCAAAGAATCATTCGGAAATCACTGTTGTTTATGATGAGGTTGGAACTCCAACATACACTCCGGATTTGGCATGTGCAATTTCAAAATTAATTGAGACAGATTATTATGGTATTTATCACATCACAAACTCAGGCAGCTGTTCATGGTGTGAATTTGCAAGATATATCTTCGAAGTTGCAGATGAAGACGTTAAAGTTATTCCGGTTACAGCATCAGAATTTGCAAGACCAGCTCCAAGACCACACTATTCAGTACTTGAAAATAAAAGATGGACGGATAACGGTTTCAAACCGCTTCGCCATTATAAAGAAGCTATTAAAGAATATGTCGAGTTGATTAAATGAACAAAAGGATAGTAGCTGTATTGGCAGTAATAATTGCCTTATTTGTAATGGGTTCTGTCAGTGCAGGATTTTTTGATTTTTTAAATTTCGGAGGAAATTCAGATTCTTCAAGTGTTGATGTCGTTGAAGATGGTCAATACTGCACAGTGGATGAAGTTGCGGCTTATATTAAACAATTCCACAAGCTTCCAAGCAATTACATCACTAAAAGCGAGGCAAGGGATTTGGGCTGGCAAGGAGGACCACTTAAAAAATATGCTCCCGGTAAAAGTATTGGCGGAGATACATTTACAAATAGACAACATGTTCTTCCGGATAGTGATGATAAGTATATAGAATGTGACATTAATGCAAACGGAACCAGCCGTGGAGCCGAAAGGATAGTTTATAACACCGGAAACTATAAAGTTTATTATACGGATGATCATTACAACACATTCAAAGAAGTCTGATAACATGGAAATTGATGGCAATCTGATTAAGAAAGATGGACATGACTATTTAAAAGAGGCATTGGATTTTCCGGATTATTACGGGAAGAATCTTGATGCATTATATGACTGTTTATGCGAAATAGGCATAGAAACAGAGATAATACTAAAAAATAGCGACATGGTTTCTAAAGATTTAATCGACACATTTGTTGATGCGGCAAATGAAAATGAGCTTTTAGATTTTAAATGCGAAAAATGAAATTTATTAATTATATGAAAATAAATATAATCATGTGATAATATGAAAGGTATAATTTTAGCAGGTGGTTCTGGGACACGCCTTTATCCTATTACTAAAGCTGTTTCAAAGCAGTTATTACCGTTATATGATAAACCAATGATTTATTATCCGATTTCTGTTCTGATGCTTGCAGGAATTCGTGAAATTTTAATTATTTCTACACCAAGGGATTTGCCTATCTATGAGGATTTGTTGGGTGATGGAAGTAGTTTCGGTGTTGAATTTTCTTATGAAGTTCAGGAAAATCCTAATGGTCTTGCAGAAGCATTCATAATTGGTGAAGAATTCATTGGTGATGATAATGTAGCATTAATTTTAGGAGATAATATTTTCCATGGCCACAGATTTACAGAAATCCTTGAAAGGGCTACAAATCTAAAAGAAGGTGCAGTAATATTTGGATATTATACAAACAATCCTGAAGCTTTTGGAGTTGTTGAATTTGACGATGATTGGAACGTGTTGTCAATCGAAGAAAAGCCTGACAATCCAAAATCCAATTATATTGTGCCAGGACTTTATTTTTATGACAACGATGTAATTGACATAGCCAAAAATGTAAAGCCTTCCGATAGGGGAGAGGTTGAAATAACTTCAGTAAATGAAGAATACCTCAAACGAGGTAAACTTAAAGTAGAACTTCTTGGAAGAGGCATGGCATGGTTGGATACAGGAACTCATATGGGTCTTTTAGAAGCCGCAAACTTCATTGAAACAGTCCAAAAAAGACAGGGTTTGTATATCGCATGTCTTGAAGAAATAGCTTATATTAAAGGATACATTTCAAAAGAAGATTTGTTAAAAACTGCTGAAGAACTCAATAAAACTGATTATGGACAATATTTATTTAATTTAGCTAAAAGAGGAAAATAATATGGGTAAATTTAAATTTACAGAAACAGGAATCGAAGGAATGTTTGTAGTGGAACCTACAGTATTCGAAGATAATCGAGGGTACTTTATGGAAACATTTCAAGAAAACGACTTTAAAGAAGCCGGATATGATTTAAAGTTTGTTCAGGATAATCAATCCAAATCATCAAAAGGAGTGCTTAGAGGCCTTCATTTACAACTCAAATATCCTCAAGGAAAGTTAGTTCGCGTTATTAAAGGCGAAGTATTTGACGTGGGGGTCGACCTGAGGGGCGATTCTCCTACATACGGCAAATGGTTTGGAGCCATCTTGTCTGATGAGAATAAAAAGCAATTATATATTCCACCTAAATTTGCTCATGGATTCGTTGTATTGTCGAATGAAGCTGAATTCGTCTACAAATGTACAGAATTTTACCATGGGGATGATGAAAGTGGAATAAAATGGGATGATGAGGATATTGGCATTGATTGGCCAATAGATGATATTGATGAGATAATATTATCAGATAAAGATAAAGAATGGAAATCTTTTAAAGAATCTCAAATTAAATATTAGTGGTTATTATGACAAATATTTTAGTTACTGGCGGAGCCGGATTTATTGGAAGTAATTTCGTAAGGTATATGGTAAACAAGTATCCTGAATACAATATTATTAATTTAGATGCTTTGACTTATTGCGGCAATCTTGAAAACCTAAAAGATATTGAAAATAAGGATAACTACTCTTTTGTTAAAGGAGATATTAGAGACAAATCTGTTGTGGATGACTTAGTTAAAAAATGTGATTATGTTATCAATTTTGCTGCTGAAAGCCATGTTGATAGAAGTATTAGTGATCCGGAGATATTTATCAAATCAAATGTTTTAGGAACTCAGGTTCTCTTAAACGCTTCTAAAGAATATGGGGTTGAAAAATACATTCAGATTTCAACTGATGAGGTTTATGGAACTTTAGGAGAAACAGGATATTTCTCAGAAACCACTCCTTTACAGCCAAACAGCCCATATTCCGCTTCAAAAGCAGGTGGAGATTTAATTACAAGAGCATACTTTGAAACTTTTGATTTACCAATAAACATTACACGCTGTTCAAATAATTACGGACCTTATCAGTTCCCGGAAAAATTAATCCCGTTAATGATTTCCAATGCATTGGAAGGTAAGAAATTGCCAGTTTATGGGGATGGAAAAAATATTAGGGATTGGCTACATGTACACGACCACTGCACAGCCATTGATTTGGTCTTACATGAAGGAAAGCTTGGTGAAGTCTATAATATTGGTGGAAACAACGAAAAACAGAACATCAACATTGTAAAATTAATACTGAAAGAACTTGGCAAAGACGAATCTTTAATAGAGTTTGTCACCGATAGATTAGGACATGACAGACGCTATGCTATTGATTCAACCAAGATTCAAAGTGAATTGGGATGGAAACCTAAATACACATTTGAAACAGGTATTAAAGAAACAATTGAATGGTATCTGGATAATCAGGATTGGATCAATCAGGTTAAAAGCGGTGAATATCAGGAATATTATGAAAAGATGTACCTGAACAGGTAATTTACACTTGAAGTTCATCTCTTTTATTTTTAATTTTTAATTTTTTTTCGAATTTTCATATTTTTCTATACTTCTTTTTATTTGATTTATTTAAGTTTTATCAATTTGTTTAAATTGCAGATTTTAATAGTGTCTCTATTAAAGATTAATTTTATATATTATAATTTGTTAATTTTAATTAGGATTTGATAATTAATTTTGGAAATTTTTTCCAGTTAATTATGGGGAAATGGTGATTTGGATGTTGGAACAATATTTGCCGTTTGTAGGGCTAATTATCTTCGGAAATATTGAAAACTTAGTTCTATCTTCACAAGGTGTTGTTGCCGGAGTAAACCCAGTAAAATTGGGAATTGCTAGTTTATGTTGTGTATCTTTATGGTTGATAATCGGAACTTTTGGAACTCAACTTCTGATAAATTATGTTGATTTTATCAATTTCATTGGTGGATTTGCAATTTTTGTTTTAGGTTTACAGGCAATGTATGAATCAGTATTTCACAATTAGGGATGATTAGATGGCAAACGAATTAAAACAGTTTATTATATTATTGGTTTTTGGAAACATTGAAAACTTAATTTTGGCGGCACAAGGTGTTGCGGAACATGTTAATCCATTGGGTCTTGCTATTTTAAGT
The DNA here is from genome assembly GCF_030539555.1 of Methanobrevibacter sp. GTDB lineage: Archaea > Methanobacteriota > Methanobacteria > Methanobacteriales > Methanobacteriaceae > Methanocatella. Next base: position 29,921 of record NZ_JAUNXX010000018.1, read on the forward strand.
CTCACTGCTGTTGTTTTCTGGTTGGCTGTTGGAACATTTGGAACCAAAATTGCCATGAAATATGCAAGATATATTAATTTCATCGGCGGTCTTGCAATTTTCATTCTAGGTGTTCAGGCAATGCTAGAATCAATCCCAGGAATGTTAGCTTTCTTCCACTAATTTATTGATTTTTATGAAATATCTGAAACATAAAGTTTATGGAACTTTATTTAACTTATTTAAAGTTTTTCCTCTAAAGAATAATAGAATCTCTTTCATTATAGATTCAAACGAATCCTTTAAAGGGAATCTGGACTACATCAAAAAAGAATTTGAAACAAGAGGGGATTTTGAATTCAACTTTTTTTATAAGGATAAACTTTCTTTACCAAGTTTTAAAAAATTGGCAACCTCCAAATATGTATTTTTTATTCTATGTAATCCATTATATCACGATCGAG
>NZ_JAUNXX010000048.1 GCF_030539555.1 Methanobrevibacter sp.
ATTTTTGTTTTATAATACAAAATAATCCCTCATTTATAAATAAGTTTAATTAATATTATATTTTACCTTCAACAGCAATATATTTTTTTTGTCTTAAATATGCTACTGTGATTCCTTTATCTTTCGCACGATTTTTTAATTCTATATCATTTGTAGCTAAAACTTCTGAAACTCTAAGTAACGCATCATCCACAGTTTCATTTTCGAGTAATGAAATATCCTTTATTTCAATTTTTGAAGAATTAGCTAATTTTAAGGCCAGATTTGCATTTAACCTTGTTTTTCCTTTATTATTTCTTTTCAAACCCTTCAATTCATTGATAACAAAGCTCGGAGTAGTTAATTTATAAGAAGGTAATATTTTTTCAAGTTCAGTGATTATATCAACATTGAACTGAAAAGGAACCATAAAAAAATTGGTATAAATTACAAATTATTTATTTTTCATTATTTGCCCTATATTTTATATTACCTTAACATATCAATCTCAAACTAGCACCGACTCTACGACTTAAAGCAACTCTATCACCCGGACTAGCGCAGACCGGCAATTTAAGAGCAACATCAACATCATTTTTCTTGGTTGAAGTGACAACACCAATAGTTGTTGTGGTGCCGCAATTAATCATTAAAGCTTCTTTAATTTTAATCGGAGCAACGTCACGTTCTTCTTTGGTACCTACTACACGATCAAGCAAATTAGCTTCCATAGTGAAACTGTTTAGCACATCAGGCAAAGTACCTTCCTCACCAGCAACTGTACCAGATAATGAATCTGATTTAGTTAATGATGGATCTAATCTAGTTGCAATACCAACAAGTCCTCCGGGACCTATTTCTTCAACTTGTTTACCATTAGCTTCAAGACCAATAATTTCAGATTTGAGGGTGATTCTTTCACCGTTATTGGTAGGGCCAGGCCTAATTTCAATAGTATCACCAAGTTTAAATTTTCCTTGGACTAAAGTTCCACCAATAACTCCTCCTTTGATTTTATCGGCACCTGAACCAGGCTTGTTAATATCAAATGATCTTGCTACATGCATTAATGTAGAATCTTCAGTATTTCTTTCTGGAGGTTGAATTTGTTTAAGCATAGCTTCAATTAATATATCCACATTAGCACCTTGTTGAGCTGATACTGGAATAATCAAAGCATCTTCTGCACAAGTACCTTTAACAAATTCTTTAATTTCATTATAACTTTCAATAGCTCTTTCTTTTGAAACAATATCTATTTTGTTTTGAACTACAATAACATCTTTAACACCAATTACGTCAAGTGCCATGAGATGTTCTTTAGTTTGTGGTTGTGGACAAGACTCATTAGCAGCAATAACTAAAACTGCACCATCCATAATTGCAGCACCAGATAACATAGTAGCCATAAGGGTTTCGTGACCCGGAGCATCAACAAATGATACTTTTCTAATCAATTCAGTTTCACTGCCACAGATTTCACATTTTTCAGAAGTAGTGTAACATTCAGGTTCTCCACATTCAGGACATTTCCTAAACTCAATATCAGCATAACCTAAACGGATTGAGATACCTCTTTTTGTTTCTTCACTGTGAGTATCAGTCCAAATTCCTGATAATGCTTTAGTAAGAGTAGTCTTACCATGGTCTACATGACCCACTAAACCTATGTTAACATCTGACTGTACGTTCACAGATAACCACCTTTTTTATTATTTTATTCGACTTAAAAGTAAATAAGAAAAATAGTAAAACTATTCTTCCTCTTCTTCATCAGCACCAATAATTTCAGCTATTGATTTGCTTCCAGCTTTAGTAACTACAGTGTTGATTTGTACAATATCTTCTGCGATAGTGTTTCCTCTAACAGTTTTCCTTTTTTTAACACCATCATCTTTAGGATGATAACCAATACCACCAGTTAATAAACTTTTTATTCTTCTAGTACCTGAAACATCTTTTTTCATGGTAAATCCATTTTTGTCACTTCCACCAGTGATTTTTAAAGTGTAACCATCTAAACCAACAATTCCACCATCGAATTCCTCACCGATGACTAAACCATTAAAAGCTTTAGTTTCATCTACTTCAATTTGATGACTTTCAGCACCTTGAGACACTACTACTTTGAATGCCATGGTATTTCCTCCTTAATTTTTTATAAACCCAATTTATTATTCAAAAAGACCAAATTTACCCCAATCTGGATCTTGTTTACGTTTAATTTCAACAAATTCATATAAAGTTTCAAATTCATCTTCAGTTAATTTATCTTTAAATTCCCTTTCAATGAATTTATAATGTTTTTCAGGGATATCAACATATAATTCATCCCCTTCATCAAAATGTTTTCCAACAATAGCATCTTTAATAGCCATTGCCACCCTTTGACCTCTAGAAATGTCAGGCAATGTTTCCCCTTTATCTTCCATACTAGCTATTACACCAACATATTCGCCATTTTTATTAATTAAAGTCTGACCTTGTTTAATTGTACCACTAATTGATTCAATTCCAACAATTGCCGGTTTGCTTTGACGGAAAACTAATTTAGGTAAAGACATGAATTTAGCAGGTTTAATAATAGCATCATAAAACGCTTTCTTCTTAGCCCTTTCAATTTCATCAATCCAATATTCATAGTCTTCAATAATTTGATAAATTACATCACCTTTAAAGAGTTTAACATCAGAATTGTTTAAATCCTCAACAGAATTAGGATGAACATTAACATTAAATGCAATAATCGCACCATGTGCATCATTCTCATTCAATGCAATAGATGAATTGATAATGTCTCTACGATTAACATCACCAATGTCTGCTTCACGAATTGGAATATTTAATTCTCTTAATAGCTTAACAATAGCTTCAAGAGAACCTAATGTGTCAGCTTTAACCAGAATTCCTTCATCTTCAGTACTAATTGTAATATCTTCAATTTCTTTTAATATTTCTTCTTCCACATTCTCATTATCACTTAATACTCTAAGCGGAGAACCGGAAACGACATCATCTAAATTAGGAGCGGCAATTTTAATACCTGCTGCCGCAACAACCTCATCAAATTTTTGGAATTTCTTTTTAGAATCTCTCATTTCTTCTAGCGGAAGTGGTCTTAAAATAGATCTGATTTTAGTAGTTAAAACCTCATTTGAAGAAGTCATTAAAGCTATTTCATCATTAGTTCGTAAAACACCATCATATATAATACTATCAATAGTAAGACCTAATCCTACTTCTTCTTTAATCTCTAAAACAGTACCTTTTGCAGGAGCATCCTCATTAATTTCAAGCTGCTCGGTTAAATATTCTTGAGCTAATCCCAAAAGCATAGCTAAAACTTCAATAATTCCTTCACCGGATCTAGCACTAATAGGAATAATACTGATTTGTGAAGCAAAATTACTGACTCTGTCAAATCTTTCAGATTGGAAGCCTTCCTTGTGAAGAGTACCTACAATTTCATAAACTTTAGTATCCAACTCTTGTTTAACACTTTGAGCTTGTTGATTGAAAGTTTCTTTGAAGGAAGCTCCTTCATGTACTTCCCATCCAAATAACATGTCGATTTTATTAGCTACAACAATGAAAGGAGTTTTATACATTTTAAGAATATTCAATGCTTCGAATGTTTGTGGTTTGAATCCATCATTAATATCAACTATCAAAACTGCTAGGTCTGCTAATGCTCCACCACGTTTTCTTAAACTAGTAAATGCCGCATGGCCAGGAGTATCAATAAAGAATAATCCTGGGATTAAATCTTTAATAGTTAATCTTGATATAAAATCTCCACAGATTTCTTCAATAGTATCATTAGGAATTTCTGTAGCACCAATATGTTGAGTAATACCTCCCGCTTCTTTATCGGCAATGGTACTGCCTCTAATATAATCTAACAATGTAGTTTTTCCATGGTCTACATGACCTAAAACTGATACAATCGGGGATCTGATTTTCATAATATCTTTCTTAATAATAAATTTTTAAAATCTTAAATTTATTCATAAATTAAATCATTGTCGACGATTTCATAATCGCAAATTTCATCTTCATCAAAGAAAAGAGCAATTTCTCTTTCAGCAGATTCAGGAGCATCTGAAGCATGAATAATGTTTCTGCCTGTATCCATACCAAAGTCTCCTCTGATAGTTCCAAGATCTGCTTCTAAAGGATTAGTTGCACCAACTATTTTTCTAATAGTAGTTATAGCTTCTTCACCTTGAATTACCATTGCTAAACATGGAGATGAAGTAATATATTCAACTAAACTTGGGAAAAATGGTTTTTCAGCATGTTCTCCATAATGAGTTTTTGCTAAATCTTCATCGATTTGAATTAATTTAACAGCTACGATTTGAAGACCTTTATCTTCAAAACGGGATAATATTTTACCCATAAGACGTCTTTGGACAGCGTCCGGTTTCATCATTACAAAACTTTTTTGAATCATTCTTTAACCCATTTAACTTTTCTTGGAACTCTTCCGAGTTTAATCATATTTTTTTCACATTTACTGCTACAAAAGAAATAAATTGAACCGTCTCTTTTTACGTACATTTTTCCTGTACCTTCTTCAATTTCTTTTTTACAGAATGAACAAGTTCTCATGTTCTTACACCTTCTTATGGAGTCTTAATTTCTTTAGCTTCTCTGATTGTATCAAGCAACATTAAAATGTCACCTTCTCTAACAGGACCCATAATGTTTCTTGTTAAAATTCTTCCTTTATCTCTACCATCGAGGATTCTGCATTTAATTTGCATTACCTCACCAGTCATACCAGTTCTTTTTAAAACTTCAATGACTTCAGCAGGAGTTCCTTCTTCCATTTAAATCACCGTAATTATATCAAAAGAATATATCTATTCTTTTAATTCAGTAACTTTTTCTACGATTTCACTAACAGCAGCTTCAGCGTCACCAGCGTCTACAATACATGCAGATGCAGTACCAACAGTTAATCCAGCAGCTCCACCAACTTGTTCTTTGGTAGGTAAGTATACGTAAGGAATTTCTTTTTCATCAGCTAATACAGGAATGTGTGCAACGATTTCAGCAGGATCAACGTCTTCTGCGATAACAACTAATGCTGCGTCTCCTCTTTCGATGAATTTGGTTACTTCGTTAGTACCTTTTGCTACTTTACCGGTAGCTTGTGCGGTTTCTAATGCTTCTTCAGCTTGTTTAGCTAATTCTTCAGGTGTGTCAAATTTTACATAAATGTTTGCCATAAAATATACCTCCTTTTTCATCTGGCTATGCCATCCATCGGCAGATATTATAATTCTTTTGAATCATAATATGATGTAATTATATATAGTTATATTATTTTTTAACTATAGAAATTACTCAAATTATTCAATAAATGAATAATTTAATATAGTTTTTAATAATACTAATTCTTGAACAATTCATATATCACTAAATATAATCCCGTAATAAAAAAAACAAGAGGGATTAGACTTTCAATACAAATACTTCTGAATTTCATATAATTTTTAGCAAAACTAAAAATAAAAATTTAGTAATTAATGAAATAATTCTAGAGAACTAGACAATAATAAATTGGTTTGCATACTATATAAATGTTTGTAAAAATAGGTTAAAATAAGTAATTAAGAACTAGAAAAAATAAAAAATAATTAAAAAGTGTAAAAGAGATAGTAATTTGATTACTATCTATGACAACTAACAAATCTATTTGATTGCTAATTTAACATCTTCAGCTTTTACAGTTTTTCTACCAGCGTGACGAGCAAATCCTACAGCTTTAGCTGCGATTTCATTTCCGTAATCTTCGATTGCTTCGGTTAAAGCAACTTTTGCGTCATCACTTACTCTTTGTGCACCAGCATTTTTTAATATTCTTCCTACAGGAGCAATTGGTAATTCACTCATAAATATACACCTCATTTTTTTGATAATAATAGTTTTAATTTGCTTATATATAAATATATTGGTAGAATTCTTTTAATTTTGTAAAATTTCAATAGTTTAAACTAAACTATTATAACATGAAAAGTGACATCAATATCTTTGAAAATGTTTTTCATAGATTACTTCAATAATGAAAAGTAACAAGTACATTTATAAAATTGAAAAATAAAAAGCAAAATAACAAATTAAAAAAATAAAAAAAAGTTTATGAAAAGTAAAGTTTATTTATTCATAAGAATTTTTCTTAACGTATCGATATCTGCATCAACTTCAGTAGGTTTTGTACATGCTTCAATTGCAGTATTTGGATCTTTAAGCAAATGTCCTGTAACAACACAAGTTATGGTTTCTCCTTTATCAACAACACCTTCATCAACAAGTTTTTTAAGACCTGCGATTGAGGCTGCTGAAGCCGGTTCGACACCAATTCCTTCAGTTCTAGCCAGTAATTTCTGAGCATCTAAAATTTCTTCATCACTTACAGTTTCAGAATAGCCGTTGGAGTCATAAATTGCGTTTAATGCCTTAATATCACTTACTGGAGCTCCAATACGTATAGCAGTTGCAATTGTTTCTGGATTTTCAACAGGCACGACTTTTTTATCTCCTTTTCTAAATGCATTTGTAACAGGACATGCGCCTTCAGCCTGAATACCAGTCATCATTGGAAGGTCTTTAATAAATCCTGCATCATAAAATTCCTTTACACCCTTCCAAATTGCAGAGATATTTCCGGCATTTCCAACAGGCAGGACAATTCTGTCCGGAGCCTGCCAACCTAAATCACGAACAATTTCATATCCAATAGTTTTTTGACCTTCTAATCTATACGGATTGATTGAATTTAATAAATAAAGATGTTTTTCTAATGCAAGAGCGGTCATTGCTTCAAGAGCTTCATCAAAGTTTCCATTAATGGACATTACTTCAGCACCATGGAACATTGCCTGAGCCAATTTACCCAAAGCAACTTTTCCAGACGGTAAAAATACAATGCAACGTAGTCCTGCACGGGCAGCATATGCAGAAAGTGATGCGGAAGTATTACCTGTTGAAGCACAACCCACAGTACTTACACCCAATTCCATTGCTTTAGTCATACCAACAGTCATTCCCCTGTCTTTGAAACTTCCAGTAGGGTTTGAACCTTCTACTTTAACATATAGATTTACACCAAGTTCCTCACCTAATTTATCGCATCTGCAGAATGGAGTTCCACCCTCATCAAGAGAAACAATTTTGGATTCATCTACAGGAATACATTCTTTAAATTTCCATAAATTATCTTTTCTTCCATCAAAAGTATCTTTAGAAACATCAATTTCATTAACGAGTTCAAGTACAGATCCACACTTTTGACAAGTATAAATCACTTCATCATCGTCATATTCTTCGCCACATGAAACACATCTTATCATAAAAAATCACATATATATTTTTTAAACTATTATTATATAAAATTTAACTCAAAAAGGAAAGCAAAAATTTGCCCAGAGGCAAAGTAATGTAGGCTTCGATTATGCCTGCTATTATCATTAAGATTGAGGATATTGCCAGTAATATCAGTGCTTGCAATAATTTATCAAAATTCAAATCATATGAATAAATAAACCTATCTAAAAACTTTCTTTCCTTTTCTTTTATAAAAGTTTTAATCAGTTTAAAAGCAAAATTAAATAAAACAAATCCTGAAGCGCATGCTAGAATGCATGAAGAGAATTCGAAAATTCCATGTGGAACTACAAAAACTATTACTTCTAACAAGCTATTTGAAATAGCAGCATAATAACCTACGAAAAATCCATTAAATCCTAAAATTAAAGCTGAAAAGCAGAAGAATAAACCAAAAACAAACATTTGAAGAACAATCATTATGTTATTGAAAAAAATGTCATCAAATGTTAATTGGATTACTCCCGTTTCGACCTTATTTGTAATATCTTCAACAACAGGATTAAGATAAGCGTGCAGGTTAGGCTCAAATACATATCCCAATATCATTGATAGGAAAAGAATTAAAATAGAAGCAATTATGGCTAATTTATTTTCAGTGAATGCTCTTTTTACTTCATTCTTGATTTTATGAAACATTATATCAAAGTTTTAGCAATTTCACGAGCTTCAATTTGTTTGTCTTTCAAATCATTCATGAATTCTTCCATTAACTCAGCGGTTCTTGCTTTGCAGTCTCCACAGCGCAATGTTCCATTCAAACAATCCTGACGTATTTTTTCAAGCTCTTTATCATCATCAATGAAATGATACAATAACATTTCATAAATGACACATTTGTCAACTTCTCCGCCTAATTCCTGCTGCTCTTTTAGACTTTCTCTTCCACCAGTCTTTGCAGATTTTACTTTTTTAACTGCATCCCCAGTATCATCATTAAGATAGATTGCGGTATTCGGTTTAGAACTGCTCATTTTATCGCCAGTCAAACCTGTCAAAAATCTGTGATAAGTTGAAGCCGGAGACAAGAATCCTAACTCTTCATTTAATTTATGAGCAATATCCCTTGTTAACCTAATATGCGGGTCTTGGTCTATCCCAACCGGAACTACAACCTTCTTCGGACCTCCAAACTCTTCGATTTGAGGAAGTAGAATGTCAGCAACCTGAACTAATGGCGCCTGAACATGAGCTATATTAGTAGATGGAGTGAATCCATATATTGCTTTAAGTTGACTAAAATTAGTTTTACTTGATGCCTTAAATGCCAAATCCTGCAATAGTTTGTTTTGAGATTGAAGGTAAACATTAACATTGTCCTTTTCTAAGTCAAGACCCAATGCAATCCAATTGGTCAAGTATTCATCAACTGCAATTTCACGACCTTTTTCAAAACTCATTCCACGAGCGGCATATGATTCCAAATCAGCAATCGGAAGTGATAACATTGCTCCCTTTTCCTGATACCATTTCAGTTGGTCAACAACCATTTTATGACCAATATGCATCTGACCACTTGGCATCATACCGGTTACTACAGCAAATTCCTTATTTTGATTAATTAAATTATTTATTTCATCAAATTCTCTATGTCCAAAAATTACTCCTCTTTTCATTAATTTTTGAGGATTTTTAATATCATCTAAAATTTCAGAAATTTTTCCAATACCAAACTGATTGACTAATTTATCGTAATCTAGGCTGAATGATGCCCATGGATCTATTAACTCTGCCATACTTTCACCAATGAATTTATTAAATTGAACTTATGATTAAAATTATTAAGTTAAGTAATGAATACTATAGAAAATATTGTTGCTTTCTTTAATTAAAATTATGGTCTAGTCCATTCAACATTATAATATGTAATGTCAAAATCTTCATCAACTATTGCCAGGAGAAGTTTCTTATTTACACCATGGGAAACTCTAACATAACTTGCAAAGTCCAAAGCATTAATATTATAATTTTCAAAAATAATTTTAACTAAATAATCGGAATGACCCTGACCCGGACCTCTTCCACGGTCATATAATCTAAATTCCGAACCATATTTAAATCCTGTTTTAATAACAAAACCACGGTCTTTTAAATCACGATAGACAACATATTTTCCGTACAATTCCTGTTCTTTTAAAAGATCAATCAAATAACCTATCGTACATTCGATTTCATCTTCATATATGTCCAGACGGCCTTTCTCCAATAAATAACATGCCTCAATTAAAGAAAGATTTAAAGTATCAGCTTCAATTTTACCAAATTTACTTTTTTCATGTAAAGCTATCGGTCTTTTACTTCCTTCCTCAATTTTAATAGAAACAATTTCATTAGATAAATTTCCACGCATTAAAACACCGCAAAAAGAAATAAATTATAGTTAATGCTAATATGTTTTAAATAAATATTATATAAATTTTTGTAAAAAAAGAAAATTAAATACTAATAAAAATATTATTAGCAATTTCTGAAGAGATGGTTAATTCATTATCATTGATAACAACAAAATAATCATCACTGTCAAAGGCTTTGTTATATTCAAGTTTAATATCATCACCAATTGAAATTCCCAAATTTGAAATATCATCCAAAAGTTCCAAATCACCACGTATAAATGAAATAGTGCCTTCAGTAGGAGAATTTAATTCAGAAATGCATAATAAATTAGATTCCCTATAAACGATTTGATCAAAATCTTCTAATGAATAACATTGCTGACAACTATCAAAATCAAAATTACAAGCTGGAATTACTTTGTTGTCAGGACATAAATCCGGATTATTTAACATATTGCATAAAGACCTTTCAGCCTCATCTGACAAAGTATGTTCCATCTCACAAGCCTGAGAGTGAATATTCTCTTCTTTGATTTTCAAAACATCGGCTAAAAACTTTTCTAATATTCTATGTTTTCTTGTAATTTTTTGAGCTATTTTCATACCATCATCAGTTAAAGTAGCTCCCTTATATGGAGTATAACCAATATAACCAAGTTTTTCTAATTTTTTAAGCATTTGAGTAACACTGCCCGGAGCAATATTAAGTTCTTTTGAAAGTTGAGTAGTAGAAACTTGTTCCTTATTACTTCCATTACGATATAGAACTTCCAAGTATTCCTCAATATTTTCACTAATTTTATTCTCAGCCATATGATTCACCTCAGATTAGCGTTAATTAAATATTTATAATTAAGAGTATAAAAAAGTTTTGGTAAACCTAAATTTACGTAAGGAATTTTAAAAAAGAGATAATAAAAAATATATTTTCAAAATATTTAAACTTTATCTAAAAAATAAAAAGGAAAGTAAATAATTAGAATGGCAAACTAGCATAATATGCATGATGAGTATAAGAACTAGTATACCAATTATTTACTACACCTAATGAATTTCTGGAACTTGTTGGATCTGCAACAACCCAAACATTATCTATCAGCACTTGAGTCCATACGTGACCATAAGTACTTCCACTGCTGAATTTACATGTTCCATGCTCATATCTTGTAGCAAGACCTGCTGTTCTAAACATTGCGGCAAGCAAATGCGCTTGATCAACACAATTTCCAGCCTTGGCACTTAAAGTACCTGTTGCTCCATATTTAGTGTCATAGTAGAAACTATATGAAATAGAGTCTCTTACATAATTATATATTGCAGTGGCCTTAGCTTTAGCAGTAGTCAATCCACTAGTCAATGAGTTAACAAGTGTCTTAATTGCAGAATTACCCACCTGACAATTGGTTGTAGATTTAAGATATGCTGACACATCACTAAGAGTGTTTTTCACATTCATTCCACCAGCAGAAACTGATGCGGATGAAGATGATGAAGATCCATATTTTACAGTCACATAATTCGGCATGTACTTATCGTTGTTTTTGTAAAATGTCAAAATACGTGAAGCAGCATCCACCAATTCAGAGTAGATAATATTACCTACAG
>NZ_JAUNXX010000049.1 GCF_030539555.1 Methanobrevibacter sp.
CCCTTCTGATATCCTTCATCATTTTCGTCTATGATGATATAGCTGTTCGCCTCAACCATTGACCGAATAATGCCAGAACCCCTATTCAACACATGCCGGGTATATTCCTCATCAGTTACAGAACGGATGAAATCGGTTCTTCCAAGTTGTGAAGGAATTTTGAGCTGAGACTCTTTATTAACAATGTTAAAATCAAATGACCTTCCTTGCATTTCAAATAAATATTTTCTTGCAAAAACATCGAACTGAGTCATTGCCGCTACAGGTTGGCCTGAAAACGTGAATATCATTTTATCATTAACTATACCTGCCCCAGCAGGTTTTCCAGGTCTCATTGCAACGCCATGGAATAAGATCTCACCAATGTCCTCGACAACGTCCAAGACAACATCTCCCTTACTAATGGCTGTCCCTCCTGTTGTCATGACAACATCATAATCCTCAGATGCTTTTAAGATAGCTTCTTTTACCTCATCAAAGGTATCGCCAGCATGGCAGATTTCACAAATTGCCCCAGAATCTTCAACCATCGCTTTGATGGTGAATTGATTTGAATTAATAATTTTTGCTTTATCAATTTCTTCTTTAGTTGGTTCTACAAGCTCATTACCTGTTATAATAACTTTTACTTTTGGTTTTTTAAAAACTTTTACCTTATCATAACCTGCAGAAGCTATCAATCCCATTTCCTGATATCTGATGAAAGTATTTTTATCTAAAATCTTTTGACCTTTTTCAATGTCTTCTGATTTTGGACTAACATTTTCACCAGGAGTTACTTGAGAAAAGATTGTCAAGTCATTACCGTCAGTTGTAGTATACTCCTTCATTAAAACAGCATTAGCGCCTTCCGGAATGGGAGCGCCAGTAGCTATAACAATAGCTTCACCATCGCCAACCAACTTATCGGAAAAATCTCCTGCACCGATAGCATCTATTATTTTTAATTCTTTAGGAGCTGATTGAGATGCTCCAAAAGTATTTTCAGCAATTAAAGCAAAACCATCCATTGCAGATTTATCAAAAGGTGGAGAATCATGATAAGCCATAATATCTTCAGCCAAAACTCTTTTATGAGCGTCGTGAATAGAAATCTCTTCTGAATCTGTGAATTTCTGATTATCATGTATTAACTTTAAAGCATTTTGTAAAGAATCCAATTTTGATAAAAACATGTTTATTAACTCCCCAAAGTTATTTATGCCATGTATTTTTCAATTACTCCATGATATGCATCATTTAAATCATCAAAACTAAATTCATGACCATTAATGTTTAATGAATCGCCTTTTACTTCACCGATAATTTGTGCATCAACATCAATTTTAGCCAAAATATCATCTACTGCATCAGGTTTGACAGTTAAAAGATACCTTCCATGACTTTCAGAGTATAACAATTGGATTTTATCCAGTTCATCATCAACCAGATTGACTTCACAACCAAGTCCTGATTTGATAACCATTTCAGATATGGCTACTGCCAAACCACCCGCTGAAACATCATGAACTGCAGTAATGTTTTTATCTGCATCCTCATCAATTAAGTTCAATACAGTCTGACCATTAGCCACTTCATCTTCAATTCTGATTCTCGGAGCAGTACCAACTTCCAAATTATGAATGGTTCTGTGATATTCGGAACCTGTTAACTCATCATAGGTTTTACCAATCAAAATGATTTTATCTCCTTCGTTCTTGAAGTCCATAGTTCTGATATTTTCAATGTTTTCAACACCTATTACGCCAACGGCAGGAGTCGGATTAATTTTAATTCCTTCAGTTTCATTGTAAAAACTAACATTTCCACTAATTACAGGTGCGTTGAATTTTTCTGCTACCAAAGCCATTCCTTCAATAGCTGTTTTAAATTGCCATAATATTTCCGGAGTTTCCGGGTTTCCGAAGTTCAGACAGTCCACTACCGCATATGGAGTTGCACCCATTGAAATTACATTTCTTATTGCTTCTGCAACACAGCCTGCAGCCCCATCAAATGGAGACAATTTAGTGTGAATTGTGTTTGAATCTGTGGTAAGTGCAATAGCTGTATTTTCATCAATTCTCAACACCGCCGCATCATCACCAGGTTTTACAACAGTCCTAACCTGAACCTCATGGTCATATTGTTTGTAAACCCATTCTTTTGATGCTATATTTGGAGATGATAACAACATAGGCAATGACTTATAAACACCAGGTTCCTTAAGCTCGATTTTTTGAGTATCTTCTGGAATTTCAACTATTGGACGATCGATTGAAGGCGGGTCTGCCAAAAGAATTGTCGGTAAATTGGCTAATTCTTCACCGTCATCTGAAATAATCATGTTATTTCCTTCAATAACTTCCCCTATTACTGAAGATACGATTTCATGTTTGTCACAGATTTTTTGAGCAAGTTCAACATCACCCGGATTTAGAACAAATACCATTCTCTCTTGTGATTCTGAAAGCATGATTTCATATGGAGTCATTCCGGTTTCTCTTAAAGGAATTGAACGTAGGTCCACTAATGCTCCGTTTTGTGATGAATCCACAAGTTCTGAAATACAGCATGTGAGGCCTCCTCCGCCCAAGTCTTTTACACCGCTAACATTAATCTTTTCCAATATCTCCAAAGATGCTTCAAGAACTCTTTTTTTGGTAAATGGATCAGCTACCTGTACTGCAGGCCTATCTTCAGTTTCAGAATCTGAAGTTAACTCTTCTGATGCAAATGTCACTCCATGAATACCGTCACGACCGGTAGTCCCTCCCATTAAAAGGAATACATCACCGATGTTAGGCGCTTCCGCTCTGACGATTTTATCTTTTTCGACTAGCCCCACACACATTACATTCACCAATGGATTGGTTCTAAAGGATTCGTCAAATTCTATCTCACCTGCAACAGTTGGAACACCTACACGATTTCCATAATCTGAAATTCCCTTTACAACATGTTCAAATAAGTATCTTGATTTTTCATCTTCTTCTAGCGGTCCGAATCTAAGTGAATCAAGAAGCGCAATCGGCATTGCCCCCATGGATATGATATCTCTTAAAATTCCTCCAATACCGGTACCTGCACCACCATATGGTTCAATAGCTGAAGGGTGGTTGTGAGATTCCATACCTACTGCTAGAGCATATTTATCAGTTACACTTACAAGTCCCGCATCGTCTCCAGGACCTAAAATAATATTTTCTCCTTCAGTAGGAAATGCTCTTAAAAATGGTCTACTACTTTTGTAAGAGCAATGTTCTGAAAACATTACATCAAGCATTCCTTCTTCCAATTCATTCATTTGCCTACCGAGGATTCCTTCAATATATTCAATTTCAGAATCAGCTAAAGTCATGTTAACACCCTTATTTTTTAATTGAAATAATTACTTTTTCTCCTTCAATGTCCCATTCTTTGGTATAATCTTTAGAATCTTTACTGCATTCTTCACTATCAGTGATAATTAAGCTATTTGCCCTTACCTCATGAGATATGAATTCTGATTGCGGAACAATTAAGTCTTTAAATTCCGCAGAAGTTTCCACATCAACATTGATGTTTGCTTCAACATCCAAATCCAAGTCTTTTCTCATGTCCTGAATTCTTCTGATTAATTCACGTGCCATAGCTTCCTGTCTTATTTCTAAAGTAATATTAGTATTTACGAATACGTTTCCACCTTCAAACTCTGATGATACAAAGTCATCCGGAAGTTCTGAATCAAACAATACTTCTTCAGAGGATAATTCGATTCCTTCAATAATTACACTACCATTAGCATCAAGTTCAGCTTTGATTTGGTTACCGTCAGCTGTTTTCAAGCCTTTTACGACTTTACCCATGTCACCTTTAAGTTTTGGGCCTAAAATTTTAAGGTTAGGCTTTGCAATAAATGATAACTTTTCAAATTCGCTAGCGCATAATACCTCTTTAGTATTGGACTGGTCTTTAATGATTTCAGTCAGCTCATCAATTGCATTTAAGACATTATTATCTTGGGACACCACAGTAATATCTGAAACAGGCCATCTTAATTTATATTGTGCCATGTCCCTTGCCCTTATTGATGCTTCGATTACTTCACGAGCCACATCCATTTTAGCTTCAAGATTAGAATCTATTGCATTTTCATCGTATCCCCAATCATTCATATGAATACTTTCAGGGGCTTCAGGATTTACTCCTTTAACAAGATTTTCATAGATTTCTTCAGATACATGAGGAGCTATCGGACACAATACTGAGATGAGTTTAACTAGGGCAGTGTATAAACTGTAATATGCACCTAATTTATCCGGATCATCACTTTCAACCCAGGTTCTTCCACGAATAAGCCTTACATACCAGCGGCTTAAGTCTTCCAATATGAAATTATTAATTTTACGAGTTGCCTTGTGGAAGAACAGATTGTCCAAATCTTCACCGACCTCTTTAACTAAAGTATTGGCTTTAGAAATAATCCATTTATCCTCCACTCTTAAAATCATATCATCTTCACTTAGTAGTGTTGGATTGAAGTTATCCAAGGACATGTAAGTTGTTGAAAATACATAAACATTCCATAAGATGTTGAACATTTTGTTAATGTTTAGAATCTCTTCCCATACGAATTTTAAATCGTCCCATGGTTTTGAAGCCCATAATAAATAGAATCTAAGTACATCCGCACCATATTTTTCAATTACCTCTTCGGGAGACACTACATTACCTAATGATTTGGACATTTTGTTTCCGTTTTCATCTAAAACAAAACCATGCATCAATACTTTTTGATATGGACTTTTACCCATAGAAATTACTCCAGTACCAAGTTGTGAATAGAACCATCCCCTAGTTTGGTCATGACCTTCAGTAATGAAGTCATATGGGAACCAATCTTCGAACTTGTCTTTTTCTTCCGGATAGTATAATGATGCCCAGCCGGCTACACCTGAGTCAATCCATACATCCAATACATCAGGAATTCTTTTGATGGTTTGGCCGCATTTGTCACATTTTACTTCAACTTCATCTACATAAGGCCTGTGGATAAGTTCAGAATCTGAAACGTTAATTTCTGTCAATGATTCAGCTTTTAATTCCTCCAAAGAACCAATTACTTTAAGTTCACCGCAGTCAGGACATTCCCAAATAGGAATTGGAATACCCCAGAATCTTTGTCTTGAAATTGTCCAGTCACGAGCATTGTCTACCCAATCATGGAACCTTCCTTCTCCAGCCCATTTAGGCACCCATTCAACACGGTCAATTTCATCCAACATTTTCTGTTTAATGTCAGTTACTTTTAAAAACCATTGTTTTGTTGCACGATAGATAATCGGAGTTTTACATCTCCAACATACTCCGTATCTGTGTTCAATGGTTTCTACATGATACATTAGGTTTTTGGCTTGCAAGTCTTCTATGATTTGTTGGTTTTCATCTTTTGTGAATTTATCTGCATATTTGCCTGCATCCTCAGTGAAGCATCCGTCTTCCCCAACAGGACAGAATATTGGAAGTCCGTTAGCCTTACCCACTTCAAAATCGTCAGGACCGTGTCCAGGTGCAGTGTGTACCAAACCAGTACCTTCACCAAGTTCTACATGATCTCCAGGCAAAATTGTGTGGACTTTTTCAATTTCAGAATCGAATTCCATTTGTTTTGGAATTTCATCTGCTAAAATGTAATCATAAGCCATTCCGATTAAATCTTCACCTTTTACAGTTTTGATAATTTCATATCTTATTTCTTCCTCTTCAATGACTTTGTCTTCTTCATCTTCATTTTCAGCAGGTATTTTGGTTCTGTGAATTTTAATGCGTTTGCCTAAAACATCTTCCATCAAGTTCTCGGCTAAAATGTAAGTTTCACCGTCTTTTAAAACATAAACATAATCGAATTCCGGATTTGCACAAATTGCAAGGTTTGCGGGAAGTGTCCATGGTGTAGTTGTCCAAACCAAGAAATAAGTGTCTTCTTCGCCTGTTACTGGGAATTTGATGAATATGGAGGGGTCGACTTTTTCTTCATATTCAATTTCAGCTGCTGCAAGTGCGGTTCCGCAGTGAGGACACCAGCTGATAACTCTTTGATCGTTTACAAGCAAGTCCTGTTCGTTTGCTCTTTTAAGTGTCCACCATGAAGATTCCATATATTTCGGATCCAATGTCATGTATGGGTTTTCCCAATCCATCCATACGCCCAATTGGTCAAATTGCTCTTCCATGGCTATTTTATTTTCTATAGCAAATTCCCTACATTTATCTACAAAAGCAGCCATTCCAATTGTATCTTCAATCTCTTGTTTTGATTGGATTCCCATCAGGTGTTCCACCTTATTTTCAATTGGAAGTCCGTGCATGTCCCATCCGGCTTGACGTCTTAGACTAAATCCGTTCATGGATTTGTATCTAAGGTATGAATCTTTAATAACTTTGTTCCATGCTGTTCCCAAATGTATTTTACCACTACAGTATGGAGGTCCATCTAAAAATGAGTATCTAGGACCATTTTCTCTAAGTTCATTTACTTTTGCAAATGTATCTTCATCTTTCCAGAATTTTTGAACTTTCTTTTCTATTTTATCGTGATTGTATGATTTATCTGCCTCTTTTATTGGCATTGTAACTCCTCAAAAATTAATAATTTATAATATGTATCTTTTTGTTTTAGCTAATAAATAAAGGTTATTGCAAATAGTGAAAATTTCAAAAAATTAAAAGATTTTAAAAAAAATAATGGCAATTAGAAGGCTTGATTGAAACAATAATTTCCCAAATGGATTTGAATATTTCAATCAACATAATTACAAGAAAAACTTAAATGAAACCAACAAAAAAAGAATTATAAAAATAGAAACTTTTCCTCAAATGAGGAAAGTTCGAAAGTATCTAAATATATTTTTTCAAATCTTCGGCCTTGTCGGTTTTCTCCCATGGAAGACCTTCAATACCGAAGTGACCGTATTTAGCTGTCTGTTTATAAGTAGTATCCCTTAAACCTAATGTTTCAATGATTCCATCCGGAGTCAATTTGAAATTATCACGAACTATTTTTTCAAAATCTATATCAGCTGCAGCAGTTCCAAAGGTATCTACCATTATTGAAGTTGGTTCTGCAACTCCAATTGCATAAGAAAGCTGGATTTCACATTTTTCAGCAAGTCCACTTGCCACAATGTTTTTTGCAATGTATCTTGCCATGTAGCATGCGCTTCTGTCTACTTTTGTGCAGTCTTTTCCTGAAAATGCTCCACCACCATGGCGGGCGTATCCTCCATAGGTATCCACTATGATTTTACGGCCGGTCAAACCAGCATCCCCGTGAGGACCACCTATTTCGAATTTGCCGGTTGGATTGATGTGTTCTTTGGTATCTTCACTCATCAATTCATCAGGTATGACTGCCTTAAAGAGTTTTTCGCGAATGTCTTCTTTTAATTGTTCCTGATTTTCGGACATTGTCTCGTCATGCTGGGTTGACAATACCACAGCATCAAGTGAAACAACGTTTCCTTCCTTATCATAGTTGACTGAAACTTGTGCTTTTCCATCAGGCCTTAAATATGGAATTTCACCACTTTCCCTAAGTTCAGTTAATTTATTAGTTAATTTACGTGCAAGATCGATTGGATAAGGCATTAATGAATCAGTTTCATTGGTTGCAAAACCAAACATCATACCCTGATCTCCAGCACCACTTTCTTCATCTCCACGGTCCACACCTTGATTAATATCTGCAGACTGTTCATGGAGCCTGTTATCGACTTTACAAGTATGACCATCAAATTTTAAATCAGGATTATCATAACCTATTTCAATAATTGTATCCCTTATGATTTTTTCAATTTCCTCTTTTGAGATATGGGCTGATGAGGTTATTTCACCAAATACCATACAAAAATCAGTTGTTACACAAGTTTCACATGCAACATGTGAATTTTTATCCTGTGCCATGTACGCATCCAATATAGCATCAGAAATAATATCTGCAACTTTATCAGGATGTCCCTGTGTTACTGATTCTGATGTAAATGTCCTAGCTATTTCATTCATATTATCACCAATAGTTGATTTATGATTCTATTATCATTAATATCAAATAATCATTATAAATTATATCTTAAATATTATATATAAATTATTAAAAATTATAATTAATAAAGTAATATTATAAAATTTAAACATTAAAGTGATAACATGGGATTTTACAGAAAGTATAACACAATCATAAGAACTGTAGACAATCTTGTAAAATTGTATAAAGTGTCTAAAAAAGAATCTAAGAAATCTAAAGAGGATAAAAAATGAATATTATTTATTTGATAGACTTTAACTGCCCTTATTCATACATTGGACTTGAAAGACTTAAAAAAACTATTGAAAGTTTAGATTTGGATGTTGAATGGGATATGAAACCTTTCGAACTTGAAACAGAAGCTGGAAAAAGACCGACAATAAGCACTGCTGAGCGATATGCAGAAAAACATGAAATGTCTTTAGATGATGCCTCAGCCAAAATTGCTGAAATAGAACAAATTGCACTTGAAGATGGTTTAAAAATCAATTACAAAGATATGCTCCTTACAAGTTCTAAAGATGCGCTTAGATTATGTAAATTTGCCCAAAATGTACACCCCGAAATAGCTCTGGATCTTGTTGAAAAAATATTTTATTCCAACCTTGTTGACAATGAAAACATTGCAGATATTAAAGTTTTAACCAGAATTGCAATTTCATGCGGAATAGAAGAAAGTGAAGCTAAAAAAATTCTTGAAAATAATTATTACAACATAGAGATATAT
This sequence comes from Methanobrevibacter sp., assembly GCF_030539555.1. GTDB lineage: Archaea > Methanobacteriota > Methanobacteria > Methanobacteriales > Methanobacteriaceae > Methanocatella. The sequence continues at coordinate 8,772 of NZ_JAUNXX010000049.1, forward strand.
CTGGACAAGGAAGAAGCTCTTACCCATGGAATTACAGCAACCCCTTGCTTTATCCTAAATCTGAATGAAGAAAGACTTATCATTCCAGGAACACTTTCAACCGAAGAATTTGAAATCGCCCTAAAGGATATTACAAGTGGCGAATTAGCAGGAAAAACTTTTATTTAAGTCAATATTGCTTTTATATCATTTAAACCTTTAAATAGTTTGAAATGAAAATAGTTAATTCATGATTAGAAATAAAACAACAGGAAAATTAATTAATATAAAAATCGTGGCTGCGTCAACATTTTTTGAGCGTTTTAAAGGATTGATGTTAAAAAGAGATATTGATTTTGCGTTATTGTTCTACAACTTAAATGACTCAAGAATCCATACCCATTTCATGAGATTCGAAATTGATGTATATTTTTTAGATAAAGACAAAATTATTTTTGAAAAAGCTACACTGAAGCCTTGGAAATTTTATAAACCTAAAAAAAAAGCTTCATATATTTTAGAAACAAAAAAAGGCAAATTAAAATTAAAAATAGGAGAAAAATTAGATTTTATCTAAAATTTCTTCAGGGCTTTCAAATATTTGAATATTATCAATAGTGGATAATTTTCGAGTATTTTCAATATCAATGTCCCTCATGTAGATTGTAATGATTTTTCCTTCAGAAATTGCATCATGTGGGCATGTATTTCTACATAAACCACAGCCTATACATTTTGTCAAGTCTATTTCCTCATGAGCAATAATTGCTCCTTGCTCACATGCCAGTGCCGCAACACAATCATCACAATTTTGACATTTTGACAGTTCCATTTTTGATGGAAGTACTGTGTCAATTGGACCCGGATGAATGTCAACAGGGACCATATATACCGGAACGGCTCCTTTACCTGATTGTGCAACTGCATTAGTAACTAGTGTATCCGCTATTCCATAGACTATTTTTGAAACTGTATTTGCTGTAGCTGGTGAAACGATAAGTAAATCGTACTTTCCTAAAGAAAGACGACCAGTAATTGGATATGAAAATTTTTGGTTTGAATCAGTGGCCAACTCACGGTATTTTCCGCCAGTTATTCGTTCAACTCGCTCATAAAGCCCATACATTTTAAGGACCTCTTCAGCTGCCCCTGATAAAAATACTGTGACTTCATGATTTTTAGCAAGTGCTTCAGCCAATTGCACTGACTCTCTGAGTAAATGACCAGCTCCAGTAAATGCAAATCCTATTCTCATTTTAATCTAATCTGTGATATTGGTACGCTTCTCTGTCAGAGAAAGCATAGTCAAGTTTTGTGTATTGGTTCATGAATTCAGCTACTTCATCAGCAATGTCTTCCTTATCAACAGCTACACGTTTGATGAACTCTGCAACTTCATCCATTTCTTTTTCTTTTAGACCTCTTCTTGTGATTTCCTGAGTACCTATTCTGATACCTGACGGGTCATCTGAGTTGTCTCTGTTATCTCCAGGCAATAAGTTTTTGTTTAGAATTACATTATTGTCGGCTAATTCTTTTGCAATATCGGATGCTGATCTGATGTTGGTTAAATCAACTGCAATTTGGTGAGATTCAGTGAAACCTAATTCTTCGCATAAAACATTGAATCCTCTTTCATACATTGCCTGACCGAGAGCTTGTGCATTTTTGATGATTTGTTTTGCATAAGCTTCTCCGAATTCCAACATTTCAGCAGTCGCAATGCCCAAACCAAGCAAATGGTGTAAATGGTGGTTACTTACAACACCAGGGAACACTGCATTGTCAATGATTTCTTCGTTTTCTTTGTGTGAGAGAATGATTCCCCCTTGTGGACCAGGGAATGTCTTGTGGGTACTTCCCATCATCAGGTCTGCACCTTCTTTTAAAGGTTGTTGGAACTGGCCTCCTGCAATAAGACCTAATACATGTGCTCCATCGTACATGATTTTTGCTCCAACTTCATCAGCTGCTTCTCGAGCTTCTTTAATAGGATGAGGGAATAAGAATAAACTTCCACCGAACAAAACGATTTGTGGTTTTTCTTCCAAGATTTTTTTATTCATCGCATCGATGTCAATGTTCATTACGTTTTTGTCTAACGGGTGGAAAACTGTTTTAAGACCACGGATACCTGCCGCACTTACATCAGCGTGAGAAATGTGACCTCCGGATGGCACTTCCAAAGCCATTACTTTTTCACCAGGTTTCGCAAATCCGAAAAATGCTGCTAAGTTTGCAGTTACACCGGAAACTGGTTGAACATTAGCATAATCACAATCATAGACTTTACATGAAAGTTTTTTGGTTTTATCTTCAACTAAATCAACAAATTGACAACCTTCGTAGAATCTTTCAAATGCTTGACCTTCAGCATATCTGTGTGCAAAATCTGTCGCCAATGCTTCAGTTACTTCAACACTTGTAACATTTTCAGAAGCAATGAGGTTAATACTATTTCTCATATATTCAGTATGTTCTTTTGCGATTTTTTCAAAATTTAAAATTTCATCATGATAATTAGTCATTTACTACACCTAATATCCAATTAAAT
>NZ_JAUNXX010000050.1 GCF_030539555.1 Methanobrevibacter sp.
GTGGAAAACACACATATACAATACTGGTTTATTCAATTGTTTTTATTTCAATAGCTTTAATGCCGTTTACCAATTTTGATCAGATTACAAGCTTTGTTTCAATTAATCCAATATCAACAATCATATTTTTAGTTTTGCATTCCACATTTTCATTTGCCCTTCCATATATCTTTTCAACTTTAAGTTTGAATTACATGGACTCGGGCGTATCCTCAATTATACTTTCGGGTGCAGAGCCATTAGCCGCTTTAATCTTTGGATTGTTAATCTACTCAGAAATTCCCACCATGTTAATGTTTTGCGGATTTGTGCTTAGCATAATCGCCATGATGATGCTATCAAGAACAGGAAAAAGAGAATGTTGAAATGATTCATTTTAACCATTTTTTCCTAAAAAATATTAATATTAAAAAAACTTATAAATTCTAAAATTAAACTTTAACATATGATTTTAAGCATCATCATACCTACATACAATGAAGAGGAATATCTTCCAGTTCTTCTCGAAAGTATCAAAAAACAAAGTTTTACCGACTATGAAGTTATTGTAGCTGATGCTAATTCAACAGACAAAACAAGAGATATTGCTGAAGATTATGGCTGCATTGTTGTTGATGGAGGATTGCCTGCAGCAGGTAGGAATAATGGTGCCAGAATCGCTAAAGGAGAATATTTATTGTTCCTTGATTCTGATTTGGAGCTTACTGATGACTATTTAAGAAAAGTTCTATATGAATTCAGAATGGAGCGTTTGGGAATAGCCATCACTCAAATGAAACCAATGTCAAATAAAGTTCAGGATCAGTTATACCACGACTTCGCAAATTATTTCATGATTGGAGTTGAAAAAATAAAACCCCACGGAGCGGGTTGTTATGGAATCATTTCAAGAAAGGAATTGCATGACAAATGCAATGGATTCAATGAATCGTTAACATTTGGGGAAGATACAGACTACATTGAAAGATTAGCTAGAGAAGAGCCATTTAAAGTTCTTAGAAATGCTAAAATTGGCGTTTCAACAAGAAGGCTTGAAGAAGAAGGTCTTGCGACTTTGATTCAACAATATGGAAAAAGTACTGTTAATGACTTTTTAGGAAAAAGAACTGATGCCAGCGAACTTAATTATAATTTTGACCATGGAAAAGAAAGGCTTTCAACATCAAGATTTGAAAATTTAGAAAAAAGAACTTCACAGATTAATGAAATAAAAGAAACATATGAGGAATCTGTTAATAAAATCAAAAATACGCAATCACAAATTAAATCTATACATCGCCAAAGATCAAAAAAAGTGGTATTCTATTGTGTTTGCGGTGAAGGAATGGGTCATGCCATAAGAACAGGAGTAATTGTAGAGAGAATCAAGGAGAAATATGACGTTTATATCTTTTCAAGCGATAGGGCTTACGAATATCTAAATTCCAAGTTTGATAATGTTTACGAAATTGGTGGATTCAATACAGTTTACATTAACAATAAAGTAAATAACCTAAAAACATTATCCAACGCAATAAAAAGAAATCCAACAAATATAAAAGTAGGATATGAAAATCTATATAAAAAAGCAGCACAATTACATCCTGATGTTATTGTAACAGACTTTGAAATATATGCAACAATGCTATCAAAACTTAGAAATATACCCCTTATTAGCTTGGACAATATCCACATGATTACACAAACTAAAATAGATTATCCTAAAAATCATATTGGGGAGATGCTTAAGGCTAAAGGAGTTATCAAAACATATGTTGTTAATCCGAAAGTACACATCTTAACAAGCTTTTTTTATCCAAAAATAAAACCAAGAAAGAATGCTGTGATATACCCCCCAATAATTCGTGAAGATATTTTGAAACTGGAGCCGCGTGAAGGGAATCATATTATTGTTTACCAGACAAGTCGTGAAAGTGAAAAACTTGTTCGCAAGCTTAAAGCACTCAAAAATGAAAGATTTATCGTTTATGGGTTTAATAAAAATGAAATTGATAGCAATTTAACTTATAAGGAATTTAATGAAGATGAATTCTATGACGATTTGGCATCTGCCAAAGCCGTGATTTGCAATGGAGGATTCACATTTATTTCAGAAGCAATCCATCTTAAAAAACCAATTTATTCCGTCCCAGCCATCGGAAACTTTGAGCAAACATTGAACGGGTTTTATGTTGAAAAATTAGGTTATGGAGAGTATCATGAAGTAATGAGTGCTAAAAGAGTGGCAAACTTCTTAAAAAGGCTTCCCAAATATCAAAATAAATTGGCCAAAGTTAAAAAGACCAACAATGATGGCATTGTGCGTGAGCTGATATATAGAATTGAAAAATATTCTCTCTAGCAATTATTTCAAACTAAAAAAAAGATAATAAATGGAGAGATATTGTTCCAACATTAAAATTTTCCTTCGATATCATTCAATAATTCCTAAAGCAATCACCAAATGAATTACAACTAATAATAATGAAAAAAAAGAAAAATAAAGTTTAATTATACATCAGAGTATAATAAACCCATAGCTCTAGATGTGAAAAATGTTAAGTAAACACCAAGAATACCAATCAATACTCCGCCAACAGCAGTATTCCAATTATTGATAAAACTAACAATCAATGATAAAATTAATGCTATGACGAAAACTACGACAATAAATAAAATGAGTTTCAAAATTCCTACTCTAGAGATGTCTCCAATTGCTTCACCTATAGCTAAAGCATTAACCAAATCTTCTGTCTTGGCCAATCTGCATTGACCCATAATTGCTGCTAAAGCAAATATGATAAACAATATTGCAGTTAGTAATCCAGATAACCAATGTTGAAAAATGATGGCTAAAATTGAACCGATAATGATTGGAACAATAAAGTAAACAATATTTACAACAAAAAATTTAATACCATTAATGAATTGTCTTACAAAATCAATTCCAGGAGCCCTAACATTTCTTTCGATACCGTATTTAATAATATCCAATTCATAACCAGTAATTACAAATCCAATAATTAATGTGACAATAATTCCAAGGATTCCAGATCCAATTATTGCTAATGCATTTTTGTAAGCCACACCAACAACAATCGCACTAACAGTTCCTGCAATTGCAATTCCTGCAATAATACCCAAAACAAGATATATTACAAATGCTTTAAGATTGTTTAATGGATAAACCAAAGCGTCACTTATAATTTCCATTATCTCCATAATTATTCACCTTAAATATCCTATAAAAAAAAAACTCTACAAATTACGAGTTAATGAAAATTATATAATTAATAATATTTAAATTTAAGTAAAAATAAAAAAAATAAGGATTAATCAAGAATTACCTCAATTAATCTATTTAATGCAACTATAAAGTTACACCCATTTCCAATTGTTCAGTTAACTCTTTATATCTGTTACGAATGGTAACTTCAGTCACCCCTGCAATATCTGCAACATCCCTTTGTGTTTTTCTCTCACCGAGTAAAACTGATGCAATGTATAATGCAGCGGCCGCAACACCAGTAGGTCCCCTACCTGAAGTCAATCCTTTTTCCATTGCTTTTTCAATAGTTTCAATAGCTTTAGATTGTGCTTCACCAGATAATCCTAATTCTGATGCAAATCTTGGAACATAATCGACCGGAGATGTTGGTGGTAACTTAATATTTAATTCACGGGTTAGGAATCTGTATGTACGACCCACCTCTTTTTTAGTTACACGGGACACTTCAGCGATTTCATCTAAAGTACGTGGAACATTACAACGTCTGCATGCAGCATATAAAGAAGCGGCAACCACCCCTTCAATACTTCTTCCTCTAATCAACTTATTGTCCACCGCACTTCTGTATACAACAGATGCGGCTTCCCTCACAGACCTTGGAAGACCTAATCTTGAAGAGTCTCGGTCAAGTTCACTTAAAGCAAATGCCAAGTTCCTTTCGGTTGCACCGGAAATTCTGATTTTTCTTTGCCATTTTCTTAACCTATACCATTGAGCACGATTTCTAGCAGGGATATCACGGCCGTAGATATCCTTGTTTCTCCAATCAATCATAGTACTTAAACCTTTATCGTGAATAGTGTAAGTGATTGGAGCACCAACTCTTGTACGTTTATCCCTTTGTTCGTGATCAAAAGCTCTCCATTCCGGACCCATATCTACAAGGTTTTCATCAATAACCAATCCACAACGAGCACAAACAACTTCTGCTCTTTCGTAATCACCGATTAATTCTTCAGAACCACATTCAGGACATACTGTTTGTTTGTTATCATCGAATACTTTTTCTTGTGCAGGTTCTCCTACCGCTCTTCTGCGTTTTCTACTAGGAGTTTCTCTTACTTTTTGTGTCGTGTTCTCATCCTCCTTTTTCTAGGTTTTTTGGATTTTGGTTTTGATACAAATAGTTTTTCACCACAGTTTTTCGCAATTTCATCCCTATTTGCAGATTTAAATAATCGAATAGAGATATAGGGCTTTTTTGTTGGCCCGAATACATAGCCGACCTTACCAATTTTATTTTTTTTACTATCAAAAACAATTGCACCCGGTGAGGGTGTTTTATCAGATCTAGCTATTAGTTTTCCAGAGTTTGCAATGTGCAAACTATTTCCTAAAAATTTCATAAAATCAAACTTAAAATCAAATCTGTATCATTTATATATTATAAAAAAAGTAGTATATAAATATATCGGAAATATTTATATATAAAATAATTCTTTATTTAAATGTTTTACTATTTTATCTCAGCCCAGTAATCTCACCCAAAGTCATGCCATCATTAAGCATTTTTATAATGTTGGATTCTTTCAGTTTGACCTCAAGTGTAGAAATCATGGTTTTGTTAAATAATTCCTGAGGAATAACAACAATTCCGCTTTCATCGCCAAAGAAAAAATCTCCTGGATTAATTATACTTCCTTCAACTTCAATTGATTGGTTTAAAGTTCCCAAACCTAAAGCCAACCCCGCATTTGGAACAAAATTTGATGCAAAAACAGGGTAATCCATATATAATAAAGCATCCAAATCACGTACTGCTCCGTAAATTACCGTTGCTTTAATGCCATTATTTTTAGCACAAGTAGAAGCCAACTCACCCCAAATAGCTTTATCGTCATTATCAACCTTGAAAAATAAAATTTCTCCTTCACTCGCACAATCAATAGCAAGAGCTGAAGTTCCCCAATCATCACTTAATGTTTCAACAGTGAAAATACTACCCCATACTTTTAGATTATTAATTGGTTTAATTGATTTGATTGTACCTGAACGATGAGAAATTCCATTATAAGCATCAGAAATTTGACAAGAAGACACATTTTCAAGTAAAGAACATAAATTTATGTATTCTTCGTAATTATCACCATTAAATTTTAAATCACGAACAGTAACATTACTTAAATCGATAACCTCTACATTAACGCGTTTATCTAAATTTTTTTTATTCAATATATCTTTTGGAGTAACACTCATTTTTCCACCGCTTGTCTTTTTATACATAATATTATGTGAACTTCGTTAAAATATTTTTTTAATATAACATATTTTATATATTAGTTTAAATAAAATAATTAATTGTAGTATTGAAAAAAATACTTAATTATTATATACTCATAAGAGTTTAATTACATTATTCATTATTATAATTATTATTAATTAATTCAAAGACAGGAGAAAAATCAGATATTAAGGAATCAAAGATTAGCGAGTTTTATAAATTTCAAATTAAATCATATGGAATGAATTAATAAACCCTTAATTGAATGACACTCCCAATGTATTGGCTCTTTTTCTAGTGTATAATAGGTAAAAATATGTTTATCGTATAATTTATGCAAGTTTATTGCCTAAAAATAATTTAAATTTTTAGTTATTACATAAATTATCCCGATCGAATTAAGCTTAGGAGGCTTAAAAATGGGAAAAGGTGAAGAATTAACTACAACAAAATATTTAATTCATGCCCAAATTACCGCCAACGGTATTGTTGAAAAACCGGATGTTGTTGGTGCAGTTTTCGGGCAAACTGAAGGTTTACTCAGTAATGATTTAGATTTAAGAGAACTGCAAAGAACTGGAAGAATCGGAAGAATACAAGTTAATATCCATTCCAATAGCGGAAGAGCTAAAGGAGAAATTGTAATTCCATCCAGTTTAGACAGAGTTGAAACTGCCATACTCGCAGCATCTCTTGAAACCATTAATCGTGTTGGACCTTGTGAAGCTGAAATCCAAACTTTGAAAGTTGAGGATGTTAGAGCAGTTAAAAGGGAACAAGTGGTAAACCGTGCAAAAGAAATTTACAAAAACATGGTTGAAAGCGTCAGTCCTGCAAGCATGAAAATGATTGAAGAAGTAAGAGAAGCAATGAGAGTTCATGAAATCTCTGAATATGGTGATGATCGCTTACCTGCGGGCCCTAGTATTCACACTTCCGATGCCATTATCGTAGTAGAAGGACGTAGCGATGTTTTAAACTTACTTAAATATGGAATTAAAAATACTGTGGCAGTTGAAGGAGTAAGCGTTCCTCGATCAATTGGCGAGTTAAGTAAAAAAAGAACCACTACTGCATTTGTAGATGGAGACAGAGGTGGAGAACTTATCTTAAAAGAACTTTTACAAATTGGGGATGTCGATTATATTACACGCGCTCCAAAAGGAAAAGAAGTTGAAGACTTGGAAAAAGATGAAGTGCTAGTTGCATTGAGAGACAAAGTTCCTACAGCACAGTTTTTAGCAACCAACAACATATTAAATGAATCTAATAACTCAAATAAAAGAGAAAACAGAAAGTACCAAAATAGAAATTCCAAAAAACATCAAAAGTACACTCCTCGTCAGGAAGTTGTCGAACCAGTTGAAGATGATGAAGTTAGCTTAATGAAAGATATGCTAAAAGAGTTTGAAGGAACCGGCAGCGGAGCTATTTTGGATGAAGCATTAAATATGACTAAAGAAGTTGAAGTAGAAGACATCTATGAAGAAATCAAAAACATAGAAGGAACTGCAGACAGCGTCATATTTGATGGAGTAATCTCTCAAAGATTAGTTGATGTGGCTTCTGAAAAAGGAATTAAAAAATTGGTTGCATTTAAATCAATGAACATAGTTAAAAAACCACATGATGTGAAATTAATAACTATTGACTAGGATAAATTACTTATAAGGAAATAGAAAGAAATCTATTTCCAAATTTACTTATTTTAACAACATTTGAAAACAATTTATTAAAATACTGCTTTTTTAATGTTAATTGTCCAATTTTTCAAAAATAATATATAATATAATGAATAAATTATATATAGAATGTAAAAATTGGAGGGAAAAAATGAATATTAATATGGATAATTATTTTAGTACTAGAAAAAATGTTTTTGAAAGAATTGAAGATGCTAGTACTGCTACTAAAGTATTAATGTCATTAATGATGGCATGTTTAACCGGTATAATGGCTCAAATCATTATTCCTCTTCCATGGACTCCAGTCCCTATAACTGCTCAGACCTTTGCAGTATTAAGTTCAGGATTGATATTAGGTAAAAGATACGGATGCTTAAGCCAAATCTTATATATTGTTTTAGGAGTTGCATTTATCCCATGGTTCGGTGGAATGACTGGTGGACTTGAAATATTTTTAGGATCTACATGCGGATTCTTTATTGGATTTGTAATTGCATCATATTTCATTGGTGCAATTAGAGATAAATACATAAGTGCACGTAACTTTAAGAAAATGACTATTGTAATTGGTACTGCAAACTTCGCATTAATCTATATCCCTGGCCTTATAGGGATTTCATTATGGTCTCTTTTAACTCAAGGAACTGCAATTGGGACTGTTGATTTATTGATGATGGGTCTTGTTCCATTTATTGCCGGAGATATTGTTAAAATTTTAGGTGCTGCTTCAGTATCTAAAGTATTGTTACCAAAAGAATAAAAAAAGGTTTAAAAACCTTTTCTTTTTTTATTTATTTAATTGATAATATGAAACTTCTTTTAAGAGGACATCATTTATTATGTCTTCAAGGTTTTCAGGGCTATGGTTATGATGAAAATTTTGTCAAAAACATGACACAAATCAATCAAAAAAGAAAATCTGAAAATACAATTATTTCTCTTACAAATAAGAGTGATGACATCTGCAAAGCATGCCCTAATTTAAAGAACAATTTGTGTCAAGACCATGAACAAAATGAACGAATAATAGCAATGGATGATGAAGTTTTATCTAGGATAGATAAATCAAAAGAATATAATGCACCTGATTTATTTAAACAGATAGGTAATATTTTTAATTCAAAGAAAAGTGTTGATAAAATATGTTCTAAGTGCATGTGGCATGATAAATGTTTATTTTATGAAAATATATGAACCGATACTTTTAAATACTACATGATAAATATATATTAATTGTTGTAATACAACAAATATAGTCCCGTAGGGTAGTGGTAATCCTTCTAGGCTTTGGACCCGGAGACGGCGGTTCGACTCCGCTCGGGACTATTTTTAATTAACTATTTTTATTGATATTTTATGAAAAAGCTATTACTTATTGGAATTGATACAAGAAGTATGCTTAACAGTGCTTTAAAACTAAATTACACTATATTTTCCGCAAGTTATTTCTCAACTTCAGACACTCCCATCATTGAAAATCAAAAAATTATTTTAAAAGAGGCGGAGGGAGTGAGTTGCGGTGTTTTTGAAGATGAATTTGACATTAATACCATTTTAGAAATTTCATCTGACTATATAGATGAAGTTGACTATATCATACCTATTTCAGGTGTTTCACCATCAGACTTTCAAAAAAAAGATCAAAAGAAAATTTTGGGAACAAAAGATGTTGGAAACATTGAAAACAAATTCAAATTTTACAAAAGAATTAAAGACGAATTTCAAACTCCACTGACTTTTAGTATAAATGATGTAGATGAAGCTTATGAAATAAGTAAAAATTACCCGCTCAATCAATTTATTTTAAAACCCGTTAAAGGAAGTGGAGGATATGATATTAATCTTCTAGATAATGACATCAATCTTGATTTTAATGGCAAGGATTATATTCTTCAAGAATATGTGTCTGGAATTAACTTAAGCTCATCACTTTTAGCTACAAAAAATGATGCAAAAACAATAATGAATTCAAGATTACTAACAATGCATGACTTTGAAAAAAATAACAGTTTCATATATGTTGGAAATATACTGCCTCTTACAGAGGAATCGATACTAACTGAAGTTAAAGACATCAACAAAATAAATGATGAAATGATTAAAACATCACAAGATTTATCAAAGAAATTCAATCTGATTGGATCGAATGGTGTTGATTATATCCTTAATGAAAATGGATTATATGTTATTGAAATCAATCCAAGACTTCAGGGAACTTTTGAATGTGTTGAAAAGTCATTGGGGATAAATATGCTGGATGCACATATTAAAGCTTGTTTTGGCAAAATTATTGAAATTCCTAAAGCGAAATATTATTCTTACAAAAAAATTATTTACTCACCAGCAAAGATGAAGTATGAAAAAATTGATTTGGAAAATATTTATGACCTCCCCCATATCGGATCAATTACCGAAAAATCAGAACCCCTACTAACAATCATCGATAAAGATGAAAGTTTTGAAAATTTATACAAAAAAGTGGAATTAACCAGTAAAAAAGTAAACATCATAGCTAGAAAAGACCAACAAGATGCATAATAAATATAATTACTCCAATTGTTATTAAAAAAGTAGTAATAATCATTGCACGAGTAATCCAAACAAATACTTTAGCTTTATTGTCAGGGTCTTTCATAAATTGGTCAATTGGATTTCTTTTCATTTTAACACCTATTTCTAGAAATTTCTAGTAAAAAAAATTTTTACAATAACTTTATTAAATAAACATTTTAAAAAAATAAAACATTTTGAGAACTTTAATTAAAAAATAATAAAAAAATAGAAGAAAATGAGAAGTATTAAGAAAAATTTAAGCTTCTTCATTTAAAGCTGCTTCTGCAGCAGCAGCTGCTTTTTCATTTTTCTCAATTGTTGATCTAATCATTTTCAATCTAACGAAGTTTTCTCTTTCCATTTCTTGGAGTCTCATATCAATATACTTTTCAGTATTTTGGAATCTTGGAATCATAATATGTTCTAAAGCATTTACTCTACGTTTAGTAGCTTCAATTTCTTCAGCGAGTAAGAAAATAGTTTTTTCCACTTCACCAAGTTCAATTAAATACTTAAGAGATTCCTCGAATTTCTTAGCAGCTTCGTCTAATTGTATTGTAGTGTCGGAGAAACCATAACCACGGTCAATAATGGATCTTTCTTCCATTTTAACATTGGTTACAGGCACTGCAACACCCATAACACTTCTTGATGTAATTTCAACATCAATAGATTCTTTAACAGATAATGCTGCTTTCCTTACAGCCAAATCACCCATAGCAATTTGAGCTTCAAGTAAAGCATCATTTGCTTCTTTTAGACTTAATTCTGCATTTTCACGAATACCTTTGACACGATCCAAGATATCAAAAAACTCTTTAATTAAAGCATCTCTTTTTTCTTTGAGTAAACCATGCCCTTTAACAGCCAGTTTAGTTCTGTTTTTAAGAGATAATAATTCCATACGAGTTGGATTAATTCCATCAATAATATCTTGTGCCATTTAATCACCTACATTGCTGTAATGAGATTAGTCATCTTTTGGAAGGTATTGTTCAACAAATTCTTCTTTAACCCTTTTGAGTTCTGCTTTAGGTAAGATTTTGAGTAAACTCCAACCGAGGTCTAAAGTTTCGAAGATTGTCCTGTCTTCATCTTTACTTTGAGTAATGAATTGATCTTCAAATGCTTGAGCAAATTCTAAGAATTTTTGATCCCTTTCAGTAAGTGCTTCTTCCCCTACAACCGCTACTAAGTCTCTTAATTCACGACCTTCAGCATAAGCGGAATAAAGTTGGTCAGATACACCACTGTGGTCATCCCTAGTTTTGTCTCCACCGATACCCCCACTCATCAAACGGGAAAGTGAAGGAAGTACGTCTACAGGAGGGTAAATACCTTTCCTTGAGATTTCCCTACTTAATACGATTTGTCCTTCGGTAATATAACCGGTTAAGTCAGGAATTGGGTGAGTAATATCGTCTTGAGGCATAACTAAGATAGGCAT
>NZ_JAUNXX010000094.1 GCF_030539555.1 Methanobrevibacter sp.
TCAATAAGAGGACTGTTAAAAAATGAACTTACTATGGTTTTATATTGCTATCGTATTAGCTATAAGCGACATACTGCACACAACACTCATGTGGAAAGTTTTAAATAACTTTTACATATTGTTAGGTGGCCTAATCCAACAATCCACCAAATCAACATGGCAGACATGGGTAGTGCATGAAATAATGGAAGCCGGATTTCATTTTGTCGTGCTGACAATAGTTTTCTTAAATCCGACCATAGGAATTCTAGCGGCCCTAATTCATTTTGTAATAGATGTAACCCACACTGTCTTTATACGGAATATGGGTGAACTAGAACATAGAGCTCTGCATTTTGTAGTTGAATCTCTATTTTTCATTTTACTACTTGGATTTTAAAAATAATTAATGGAGTTATTAAATGCCAGTTATTACATTCAAATATCAAGATTTAAAAGATTTAGGAATAAATATGGAAAAAGATGAACTCATAGACACTTTACCTATGATGTCAAGTGATATTGAAGACTTTGATGATGAAGAAATTAAAGTCGAATTCTTCCCAAACCGTCCGGATAACTTATCAGTTGAAGGCGTGGCTAGATCTTTTAAAGGATTTATTGGTCAGGAAATTGGTTTTCCAGATTATAAAGTTGAAAATTCTGGAGAATATGTTGAAGTAGACAGTGATGTTGCTCAAATCAGACCCTACATAGGATTTGCAAAAATAGATGATGTTGATTTTACTGGAGATAAACTCAAATATATCATGGATTTCCAAGAGAACCTCCATTGGGTAATCGGAAGAGATAGAAAAAAAGTAGCCATCGGTATCCACAATGCAGATGTTGTCAAAGCTCCATTCAAATATATCGCAACACCTAAAGATGCAAACGCATTTGTTCCTTTGGAAAAGGATTTTAAAATGACTCCCGATGAAATTTTGACCCAACATGACAAAGGTGTTGACTATGCTCATTTAATCCAGGACTTTGAAAAATATCCATTAATCCTAGATAAAGACGATAACGTTTTGTCCATGCCTCCAATCATTAACGGTGAACTAACCAAAATCAAAGAAGACACCAAAAACATTATTGTTGACGTGACTGGAACTGATGAAAGAGCAGTTAACCAGGCATTGAACATTATTTGCTCATCATTTGCAGAAGTTGGCGGACAAATTAAAAGCATGGAAGTCAGATATGCTGACAAAACCATTACAACTCCAGATTTAACTCCACAAGAAATGAATGTTCATGTTGACACAGCAAATGAATTGATTGGTGGAACTGACCTCAATGCCGGAGATATAAAAGAATTGTTGTTCAAGGCACGTTTTGATGCTGAAATTATTGATGACAATGAAGTTAAAGCCATCATCCCTGCATATAGGGTGGACATTTTACATGAAGTTGATATTGTTGAAAATATTGCCGTTCAATATCACATCAATGATGTTGTAGCAGAATTACCTGACATCAATACAGTAGCTTACGAAAATAACTGGTTTAAATCTGAAAGCACCATCCGCGAAGTGATGGTTGGATTAGGATTTCAGGAAGTAATGAGCTTGATGCTTACAAGTGAAGATGCACATTATGAAAAAATGAACCTGCCAGAAGAAGATCACGTGCAGGTTGCAAGACCAATAACTATCGATAGAACAATGATTAGAACCAGTTTAATCAACAGTTTAATGGAATTTTTAGAAGACAACAAACATGAAGACTTACCTCAAAAAATATTTGAAATCGGTGATGTATTATACTTGGATGAAACTAATGAGAATAAAACAAAAACTTCAAAAAAATTAGCTGCCCTAATTTGTCATTCCCATGCCAACTTTACTGAAATTAAATCTGTAGTGACCAGCGTATTGTCTAACTTAGGTTACTCCATGGAAATATCTGACAGTGACAATAAGACATTTATTGAAGGTAGAGTTGCTGATGTTACAGGAAGCGCCGGAAAAGGAACTATCAAAGGATTCTTTGGAGAAGTATCCCCAGAAGTAATAACCAATTTCACCTTAGAATATCCGGTAATTGCTTTTGAAATTGAATTCATTAACAAATGAATTCATCAATTCTTTTTTTTAATACCACAACTTCCTCATTTGTGTCTCCATTTGTGAGTAATTGCTCACTTGCTGTGCACCATCATAATTATTGAAAACAAATATTAAAATCAACAAGACAATTATAATAGCTATTAAAATTATTGTCCATCTTTTCAATTATTCACCAACCATCGTTAAAGTTATTGTTCTGGACCTTCTTGGTCCATCTAATTCTATGAAAAATACTGATTGCCAGGTTCCCAAATCAAGTTTTGAATTTTTAATGGGCAAAGATTCACTAGAAGATAAGAGAAATGATTTCAGATGGGACTTTGCATTATTGTCAATTCTATCATGTTCATAGCTAAATTTATCTGAAACCAAATTATTCAATAGAAATTCCAAATCATTTAACAAGCCCTTTTCATTTTCATTAACCACGATAGCTGAAGTGGAATGTCTTGAAAAAATAGAAATAATGCCCTCATCAATGTCTATTAAATTATTAATTTGTGAAGTAATATCAATGATTTCAAAGTTTTTATTTGTGTTGATTTTCAAAGAATAAGTTTTTACTGTCATCAATAATAATTAGTCATTCATAATATAAAAAGAAAAAAAAGAATTGGAGTAATATTATCAGAATTCATCTTCATCATATCTGCGTCTATACCCATAGATTAGACAGCCCATTAAAGATAAAATACATAACACTATCAAACCAGAAGTGTTTGTTAGCTCTTTTGAAGTTGTGACAGGAGGTACAATTTCATATGCTTTTCCTTCCTGAGATGATTCGCCATTTCCAGTATTTCCGGCATTTACATCTCCATTGGACAATGCATCTTCACCATTATCAGAAGTATCCTGAGACTGAATATTGGAACTGTTTGTTCCATAATTACCTGATTGTTGCGAATTGGCTATATGGGCTCCAGATGAATTTCCTCCATTGGAGTTACCTTGGTAATCGGAATTTCCATTAACATCCGAAGTTCCACTATTCTGACTATTTTGAGTTTCAGTTTTAGAACCTGTTTCACCATCACTGGACTGTGTAGTCTGTGAATCTGATGACTCCCCTTTTTCTCCTGAAGCTTTATAGTCATATCTATAGAATTGACCACCAATTTCAACTTGAACATCATGGTCAACGGTAGGATCCAAGTCCTTAACGACAGTTGCCTGACCATCCCTAACCGTTACAGTATATCTGTTTCCATCCACTTCAACGTTTGTCTGGAATGTTGCAAATTCATTAACAGCTCTCCCGGAAGCATCCCTCAACTGAAGTGAAAGTGTGTTACTTACAGATAATGTATCCAAATTCATTAATGATGCTAAAAGTCTTGGGCATACAAAAGTATTTGACGGGTCATTGGAATCGTACCAATTCTGTCCGAGTTCAAAGTTTTCATTTTCCCAGTAGTTTTTAGCCTGATAAAATTCATTATGCGCCAGATAATTGTATTCCACTTTGAGTATTGTGCTTCCGGAGCTTTTGAATCCTGAACCCAATAAGAAACCGTTACCTGTTTCGAATCCTCCCATGATGGAACGAGGGTCTTTTCTGTTATATGTTAATGAATTTGTTTTAACTACGTCATTAGTGGATGTTGAATTAATGTAGATACCATTAGTATTATCCGAAACAGTATTCCTGCTGATTTCAGTATGTGATGACTTGTTAAATGTTGAAATACCATTTAAACCGTTATGATGAATTGTATTGTTAGTGATGTTACAATAATAGATATTTGATGTTTTTATACCTGACAATTTATTATAGGAAATGTAATTATCCCTAATCAAACTATTTTTTACATCATTAATCTGCAAACCATTATTAGTAGCCTTTGAAATGTTATTTCCATATATTATAATACTGTCAGAATTTTTAGCTAAAATACAATTTTTTGCGCCGACAACATTATTATCTTTAATGACAACATTTTTTGCATTATCCACTATAACACCACAATCGCAATCGGAAGCAATTATAGTTATCCCGGACAATACACTGCCTGCTGATTTAGATGTGAAGTAAAATCCGAAAGTTTTATCTATTTCTAAACTTTTAGCCTTATCAGTTAGTTTATTTGAAGCATAAACTGTACTATTGTTTTTGGAGACAATGTTCAATTTTTTATCCACCACCAAGGAAATATTTCTGTATTCACTGCTTGTAAATTCAAAAGTATCTCCGTCATTGGCATTATCAAA
>NZ_JAUNXX010000095.1 GCF_030539555.1 Methanobrevibacter sp.
TGCTTTAAGCGCACCTGATGGTTTGTTTATTCAGATGGGGGGTAAATATAATAGTGTAATCAAGAATTGTAATTTTACAGATATTGCTGTTGATTTTGGCCATGCATCAATTGTTTATCTTAAAAGAGGGACTGCAACTTTAGAAAATTGTTCTTTTATTAATTGCACTAGTGGTTATGGATGTGTGGGCATTTATGATCCTGATAACTTTAAAAAAATAAAAATGGTTGTCAAGGATTGTTATTTTGAAGGAAATTATGCTACAACAGCCCCAGGATGTATTAACAATTGCGGTATTTTGGAAGTATATAATTCTACTTTTTATAATAATCGTGCTTTTTGGTGGGCTGGTGCAATTCATACTCATGGTGGTGGAAATACCACTATTCATGATTCAAATTTCACAGATAATATAGCGGGATGGAATGGTGGAGCATTATACACTTACAGTTACTTACAAATCTACAATACAATTTTCAGTGGTAATAACTGTACTACCAATAATGGTGGAGGAGCTATAGGGGCATGTACCTATCAATCAAATCCTCATATTTATATTGAAAAATGTTTATTTGAAAATAATGCTAACAATTGTTGGAAGTTAGATAGTTTATCCACTACTGGTACGGGTCGTGGTGGAGCAATATCATTTATGGATGAAGGTTCATTAGAAGTTCATGATACAATATTTATTGCAAATTCTGCTTCTATCGGTACTGCAATTTGTGCTTGGGCAATGGAAGAATACGGTTCTCCTAATGTTATAATAACCAATAATTCTTTCATCAATCATACTCGTCAAGGTGATACTTTAAATGTTTATGTTTCAGGCACAACTGCGGTTGTGGAGGATAACTATTTTTATGGTAATTCTCTTCGTTTTTCAAATTTAACATTAACTAAAATTAGCGAAGATAAAGATTATGCTACTTTGGAAGTATCCTGCAGTTTATCTAATCCTAGTTATTATGATTCTAATATATTGGATAAGACAAGTTATGAGGTTTATGTTAATGGAGAATATGTAAAAACGGTTGATTCTAAGGTTTTCACTATTGATTTTGATGAGTTGGATACTTGTGATGTCTATGTCATCCCAACAGTATCTAATCAAAAAACTAATTCCGTACATTTGGTCAGTACTCGCGAATATGTTTTTGTTTCAAAAAGCAGTGGTAATGACAATAATAATGGTCTTTCAAGGCAAAGCCCTGTCAGCACTATTAAAAAGGCTTTGGAGCTTGCTGATGGTTGTCAAAGTATAATAATTATGGATGGGGAATGCAGTGAAGGAAATTTAGCGATAACTTATGATTTGCTCATCAAAGGTGAAGGGAATGCGACATTAGTCAACAATACTTCATTTACAGTCAATGCCAATAATTTCACTCTTAAAAATCTTAAAGTTGATTCAATCATTGGTGAATCATTTGTTAATCAGGTTAAAGGCAATTTAATCATTGATAAATGTATTTTCAAAGGTAATAAAGTTTCAAAGCTAATTGATGCGGATAATGTTAATATCACAAAATCCATTTTCACAAACAATAATGTCTTAATATACAATAATGGATTTACTTATATCAGAAATTCAATTTTATTAAATAACACTAAAATAATTGATAATAATTTAGACAATATTGATTTGGATTATAACTGGTGGGGAAACACTTTAAACAATGTCTCCAAACCTGTGAATTTGAACATTAATAACTGGTTGATTTTAAATGCTACAAGAACTAAAGATTCTTTGGAAAATGGTCAAACAAGCATCATCCAGTTTGGAATGTTTTTATTTGAAAATAATCAGGTAACTAAATATTCTGATTTAATCAAATTCAATTTAAAAACCAATGCTTTAAATGCCTCTGTAAATAAAAATGCCATTGATTATAATGATAAAATTATTTATACTCAAACTGGTTTGGCTGATAGTGTTTTTACTGCCAGTTACAATAACGTTTTAATTAGTCTACCTTTCAATTTTTTAAAATCCTCTCCAAACTTGTCCATTAAATTTTCAAATATCAGATATAATGATGATTTGATAATCACAGTTTCTGCTCCAAAAGATATTACTGGGGATGTCTCTGTTACTGTTGGAAGAGATACTACTACAAAACCATTGACAAATGGAGTTAAATTCACTTTTAAATATTTGGAGGCAGGAGATTATAATATCACTGTCAACTATAATGGTAATGGAAAGTATTTGTCTCAAGTAATTAAGGATAGCGTTAATGTTAGAAAGTATGATTCAACTACAAAGATTTCTCTTGGCAGTATTAATGTGGGCGAAGATTTAAAAATCACTGTCAGCACTTCCCGTGGAACTACAGGTAATGTCAATTTGACCATTAATAATCATAGTGAAATTCTAACCTTGAAAAACGTTGAAGCGTCTTATGTCTTTAAAAACATTCCAAGGGGCGATTATTTAATCACAGCATACTATATGGGTGATGATAGGAATCTGCCAAGTAAAGATGTATACTTCCTTGAAGTGGATAATCTGATTCCTAATCTCACTGCTTCAGTTGCAGATAGTAATTATGGTGAATCAGCAGTTATTGATGTCATTTGGATGATGATGCACAGGGTTATGTTACAGCCACCATCGACGGCATTACAAATTCCTCCGATGTCATCAACGGCAAATCTAAAATATATCTTAAAGGTGCTGAGGCTGGAATCAACAGGAACATCACAATCTTTTACAGTGGGGACAATACTTATCTAAACAAGACTATCACCGCCAATATGAATATCTTTAAGAATAATTTCACTTTCAATATTTCTTCAGAAGATATTTTCATTGGCCATGATGCAGTTGTTACAATAAAAGTTCCATTAAAGACTAGTGGTAATTTCACTATTGATGATGTTGTTTTATCCATTCCGATGTCTGGTGAGGTATCATATGTTATTCCGGATTTGGAAGTTGGAAAATACACAATTACTGCAGTTTATAACGGCAATAATTATTTCACAGTTGAAAACAGCACTTCATTTGAGGTTTTCGAATATCCTGCTCCTCAATGGATGAATGACGGTGCTGATACCAAAAACACTCAGAAAACAGATTATATCAGTTCATCTAATGGTAATGTGTCTTGGGTCAGCCAGATTAACAGTACTGTCATTGCCAATATCGTAATTGACAGTGAAGGAAACCTATATCTGGCCACTACAAATGGAATATATTCTTATGATAATGAGGGTAATTTGAGATGGATTTACGAATCTGACGGTCGTATCGGTAATTTTTCAGGTCTGGCCATTGGACGTGATGTTATCATTTCACCAAGGGCTGGAGATACTATTTATTTAATCCGTAATACTTTGAATATGGTTAATCAGACAACCGGTGAGAAGTATGGTGATTCGAATATTTATCAGGCTTCCAGTCTATTTGTACCAATCATTGATTCCAATGCATTCATTTATACTGTTAGTGAATATCAATTTGAGGGTGATGGTTATAATTTGGTTATCACTCCATTTAAGATATGGGAAGGTGGTGGCCAGCCGATTCAACTTAAATTAGGTAAGGCCAAGCCTATTGCTCCTCCAAGTGTCAATGATGATATGATGGTTGTTGTATGTCAAGGCAGTCTCATGATTTTTGATGCAAAAACATTGTCAGCAAATTCCATTAAAACAGGTGACTTTAAAAATATCCGCCCGGTTATAGGTGACGGCAATATTGTCTATACCATTTTAGGAAATTCCATTGTTGCATATACAATCACTGGTTCACAGTATGGAAGTAAGATTCCAATTACTGGTGGTTCCGGTGATAAACTATTAATCGATAATGAATTGGGATTTTTATATGCCACAAATGCTGAAGGTCATCTCTACAGTTATGATTTATTCACACAGGAAGAAACTTTAATCAGTAGTTTAAACATTACTTCAGGCATTCTCATTGACGGAGATCATAATCTCTGCTTTGCTTCAGATAACATTTTTTACTGCATGGATCCGACTGGTGAAGTGCTATGGAAATCAGATTTAGGCTCTAAAATCTCTTCAAATCCAATCATGAACAAAGAGGGAGTTATTTATGTAACCAGTACAGACAATAAGCTGTTTGCTTTAAGTAACAAATCAAGTGATACTGTTAAAGGCAATGTCAGTCTTAAGGTTTCAGCTAGTGATGTTAATGTCGGTGAAGATGCAATTATTCAGGTAACTTCTTCTTTAAGTTCCATTAAAATCACTGTCCAAGTAAACAATAGGGAATTTAACATTACT
>NZ_JAUNXX010000051.1 GCF_030539555.1 Methanobrevibacter sp.
ATGTAAATTTAGAAGATTCAGTTATTTTCATAAAAGGCGATGATGACATACTGGCTGTCGATATCAACAATGTAGGAATTAAACAAAGGGCAGATGACACCATGGGTGTTAGATTCTCTTTGACTCCAAAGCAGACTAAAGAACTGGAAAAATTTTTCACTAAATTCCAGAATGGCGAAAAATTATATTTCAACATTTCACAAACCGGTTATAGGCCGGTTTACTACAGGGGACTGTCTCCAATTACAAAGGAGGTAAGTACAGACATTGAATCAAAATTCAATGTAACAGCATTCCTGCAGAAAGCCATTGTCGTTCCGGATGACAATTACTTTGAACCTACCTGTGAATGTTGTGAGTTTTGCCACATAGGGTAGTGGTTATATGTGGAATTCACAAATATCGAATAAAATGAAGATAACCAATGTCAAGACAGGGAAATTTATAGTTCTTGATCAAAGAAGAGTTCAGATAAGGGAAAATCAAAATGGCCTGATGGCCTTCAGCTATAAGGCGCCTTTGTTTGAAACAATGGAGATTGAGGATTTTTTTGATAATTTGGATTCATCTGGAAAATTAACTGTGGACATTGGTGAAACTGGTGAGTTTGGTGTGAATTTCAGGGGAATTATTGAAGGAAAAGAAAAGAATTTCCCCAGGAATCTGGACCACAAAATAATCCTGCTTGAAAACCATAAATGCCCAAAACCGGGAGAATATGTTGCTGTTAAAAGATTTTCGAAATTTGTACCTCGAGGTAAAATTTCTGAATAATCTTATATTCATTTTTTTTTAAAATTCGTCTTCTACGGCAGCCCATAGTTCGGGAGCCCAACCTTGTTTACCATCAATTACCATATCAAGTAATCGTACCTTTCCATCTTTAAATCGGAATAATCTGTAGTCTTGTTGTGGTTTTTTGGATGTTCCTTCTTTATTGCAGTCAAGATATACTCCTTCTGAATATTCCGCTTCAAAATTGCCTGCCCGTACGAAGTCTCCAACAAGTGAATAGCCATTGCTAATGCTTTTGTCTAATTCTTCTACTGTCTTTAACCAGCCGCCCTGTGCTCTGAATTTTATGTCAGGGTCAATTTTTGTTATTTCTTCTTGCCAATTCAAAATCATATTACCAAATCCTTTTTAATATTAATTTGAATTTTGGTTGAATATAAATGAAAAGCAAGAGAGCATTTGGAAAGTAATATTATAACAATAGTTATATAATATGAATTAAAATAATTATATATAATTAAAATTCTAAAATTATATATTGATATTAAATAACTTTGGGCTTTTAATTATGAATTTATTTGAAAAATTTGGCATTGAAACAGAAAATGAACATTTGTATGAAATGGCGTTTACTCATGGTTCCTATGAGTCAAAACATGATTTGAATTATACCTATGAAAGATTGGAATTTTTAGGCGATTCAGTTTTAAGTTTAATAGTATCTGAATATTTATATAAAAAATATCCTCAATACGAAGAGGGAAAACTTACAAAATTAAGAGCAAATTATGTTTGCCAAAATGCTTTAATCTATTACTCTCATGAGCTGGGTTTAAAAGATTATCTTCATGTGGCTGTAGAGGAATCAAATCTGACTGACAATGAAATTTTATCCATTACAGCGGACATATTTGAATCATTTTTAGGTGCAATATTTCTGGATCAGGGAATTGAATTTGCTAAAGACTATGTATCAAAAACAATTTTCAAATACATTGATGATGAAAAGGTCTTTTTCAAGGATTATAAGTCTGCAATGAAAGAATATGGGGATGCTGAAGAACTTGATATCTCTTATGAGGTAGTGGAAGAATACGGTGTTCCTCATGAAAAAACATTCATAATAGCTATTTTAATTGATGGAAAAGAAATGGGATTAGGTAAAGGAAAAAATAAAAAAGAGGCTGAACAGGCCGCCGCCAAAGTTGCAATCGAAAAGTTAGGTGTTTTAAATGTATGATGAATCTGTCGGTATTGTTGAGACAAAATATTTTGATATTGCTGATCCGATTGAATTGGACAGCGGAGAAATTCTCAATAATGTTACTGTTGCTTATGAAACATATGGTGAACTTAACAAGGAAAAGTCCAATGCTATCTTAATCTGCCATGCATTAACCGGTGATGCTCATGCTGCAGGATGGCATGAAGGAGATAAGAAACCCGGCTGGTGGGAAATCGTAATTGGGCCTGGAAAAGCCATTGACAGTGAGAAATATTTCATTATCTGTTCCAATGTATTGGGTGGCTGCAAAGGAACAACCGGTCCAAGTTCCATTAACCCTAAAACCGGAAAGGAATACGGTCTTGATTTTCCAGTAATTACTATCAAGGACATGGTCAAGGTTCAAAAGAAACTGGTTGATTCATTTGGAATAAATCAGTTATCTGCAATTATCGGTGGATCCATGGGTGGAATGCAAGTTCTGCAATGGATGATAACTTACCCTAAGATGATGAAAAAAGCAATTCCAATTGCAACATCCGCCATGTCTTATCCTCAACAGATTGCATTTAACGCTGTAGGTCGTCAGGCAATCTTTTCAGATCCCAATTGGAATAATGGAAACTATTATGGAACCGGTAAAAAACCGGAAAACGGCCTATCTCTGGCAAGAATGATTGCACACATTACCTATTTGAGCGATGAATCAATGGACCTCAAATTCGGAAGAGGCCTTCAGGATAAGGATGAAATCAGTTATGATTTTACAATTGATTTTCAGGTTGAAAGTTATTTAAGGCATCAGGGAAGAACATTTGTAAAGCGATTTGATGCAAATAGTTATTTATATATTACAAAAGCTGTTGACTTATTTGATGTTTCTGTTAATAATTCTTTAAGTGATGGTTTTAAGGATGTCGAAGCTAAAGTGGAGATAATTTCAGTTGATTCAGACTGGTTATATCCAACAGAACAAAACAAAGAGATTTTAACAGCCCTCAATGCAAATGATGTTGAAGTGTCCTATTCAGAAATCAAATCTAACTATGGTCATGATGCATTTTTGCTTGAAAAAGGACAACTTAATTTCATTTTCTCAAAATTCCTGTCCGATAATATTGTTGAAGACATAATGATGGAAGAGATTGCCACAATTAAGGATGATGCTGATGTTCAGGATGCAGCTAAATTAATGCTGGATAAGCATGTAACCCATATTCCTGTTGTCACTGACGACTATAAGCTAATCGGTATTGTCACTAGTTGGGATTTGTCAAAATCCATTGCCACTAACTCAAATCACCTGAAAGACATCATGACAACAACAGTCAAATATTGTCATGCTCAGGATAGTATTGAAGAAATCGCAAGAAAAATGCGCGATTTTGACATTTCATGCCTTCCGGTTGTAGATGAGGATATGAAAGTCTTAGGTCTTATCACAACAGACCAAATTAGTAATTTACTCAGTTAAATTACTTTTATTCTATTTTTTGGAGTCGTTACTATTTCTATAAAAGCTAAGTTTATTGATGGTGCTAAAAAAGGTATTCCAATCACGTTCGGATATGTTCCAATGGGGATTGGTTATGCTGCAATAGCAATAAAAGCAGGAATGACTCCATTGCAAACAATTTCAATGTCATTTCTTGTTTATGCTGGTGCAGGTCAGATTATTGCCGCATCAATGGCTCTTAGTGGGGCAACTGCAATTGCAATCATATTAACAAATTTTGTTGTTAATCTAAGGTATTTTGTAATGTCAACATGTGTCCTAAATCAGGTTGAAGAGTCAAACACTCCTTTAAATATTCTGGCGGCACATGTTACTGTCGATGAATCCTTTGCAATGTTTTCACTGTCTGAAGATTCATCGATTTGGATTTATCTTGGAATCTCCATAACTGCATGGTTAAGCTGGTGTTTGGGTGCCGGAATTGGAGTATTTCTACTTGATTTGCTTCCTGTAATAGTGACAAATAGTTTTAACATTTCCCTATATGCACTGTTTGTAGCTATTTTAACCCCTGCTGTTAAAGAAAACAGGCAGATTGCACTTTTAGTTTTAATAACTGCAATTCTAAATGTTATCTTAAGTCAATTTTTAGGGAATTGGTCTTTGATAGTATCAACACTTGTCGGTGCGGCGATTGGAATGTATATAGTTGATGATGAATATCTGCTTTCTGGTGATGTCTGATGGATTATATTAACTTGATTATTCTTGGTTGTGCAGCTGTAACTTTCATTCCTAGATTGATTCCTGCGTTATTCATTGACAAACTAAACTTTTCACCAAAATTCGAAAAATTCCTGAATTTAATTCCATATACTGCTCTTGCCGCTTTGATATGTCCGGGTGTATTAACGGTGGATAATCAGCTGTGGTATATAGGTCTGATCGGTGCGGTTGTAGCGGCGGGTCTTGCCTGGAAAAAAGCTCCGATGGGAGCTATTGTGATTATAACAGTGATTGTCTTAATCACAGTTTATTCTATCGTCCCGTTTTTTTGAATTTTCAGCTCCAAGCGGAAATTAAAAAAGGGAAATTGGATTGATAATGTGGATAAGTTTGAATTTGATTTTTCCACTTGGAACTGTTTTTGTAACAAAATCTGTTATAGAAATATTACATATGTTAAAGATGAATTACCTAGTATATAAATGTTTTGTTTTTAATTTTTCATATAATTTTTAATAAATATCGTTTAAATTAATTAATAATTAATATAATATTATTTTTAATTATAAATAAATTTTTATAAGTGTATTTAGTTAAATTACTTATTTTAAACTTTTTTTAATATATTTAAAGTAATTTAATTTATTTTATAAAAAATAGTAAAGTTTATATACTATGTAATTTAACATTAACATAAGTAATTAGTTTTTAACATAATTACTTCATTACTTAAATACTTTTGCAAAATGATAAGTTATTTATGGGATACTATGAGAACCATGATTAAATATTTAAGACAAGAGCTCAAACTGAGCCAAAAAGAACTTGGGGATAAGGTTGGCGTTACCAGACAAACCATTAATGCGCTAGAAAATGGTAGATATAACCCATCTTTATTTTTAGCATATGAAATAACCCAGGTTTTTAATAAATTAATGTTCAAAGGAGATCGAGAGAAATATTTCATTATGGAAGAAATTTTTATTTTCGATGACGATTACTATTAGGAGTTAAAAAAATGATTTTAGATATATATAAAGATGCACTTGAATATTCAGCAAAAGACTGGAAAACACTTGTGGTATTGGGTGTAATTTCATTGTTCAGTTTCTTATTGCTGCCGATATTCTTACTTACAGGATATAATTATAGAGTTATCAACACAGCAGTTCATGGGGTTATCAACGGAAGAGATTCTCTTCCTGACTTCGATGATTTAATCAAAATGTTCGTAGATGGGGTAAAAGTTGTAATAGTTCAGATAGCATATTTGCTAGTTCCTGCAATAGTCTTTTTAATCTTCGCAATTGTTGCAGGAAGTCTAAGCGGCATTGCATCATCTGCAATAATGATTGTCGGATGTGTAATCACATTTGCTTTGATTGTAGTTGCATGCTTGATGAACCAAATGGGCTTATGTCACATGGCAAACAATGACGGAGCATTCTCAAAAGCATTCGCAATAAGTGAAATAAAAGAAGTGATTGATGAAATAGGATGGTTTAATTGCATTGCAACCTATCTTGGACTGATTATAATAACTGTGGTAATAGCACTTGTTGTAACCGCAATTATTTATGGAATATTTACCATATTCGGAGTTTCAAGCGCTGTTTTAGGTGTTAATCCAAGTGGAATATTCATAGTAGGAGTCCTAATTAACTCAGCAATAACCATGTTCCTTGTCGGACCGTACCTGATGATATTCAATGGAAGATCAATTGGATTATTATACACAATGCAAATTTAAGGTGATCTGATGGCAAGCATAACTGATTGTGTCGTTGAAGGATTAAAATATCCTTTCAATGACATTAAAAAACTTTTGGGCCTTGGAGGGCTCTTTGCATTGATAAGTGCAATATCCGTATTCATAAGCGTCAAGTCATTTGGAATCTTCAGGGCTGCTGTTAATGTTGTTGAGAAGTCCAATGTTACTGCATCACAATTATCATTTTCACAATTGCCAAGCGGAGACATTTATCTTGTGGCCGGTCTGGCTATTGTTAGCTTTATTATCACATTATTCATATTTGGATACCAGTATAATATTGTTAAATTCTCCATTGACAAGAAAGAAGATCTTCCGGGATTTGGAGATCTAGTGGGAATGTTCATCAAGGGAATCAAATATTTCCTTGTAATCTTGGCTTACAATATCATTCCGTTGCTTGTATTTGCAGGTGGAATAATGTTTGGGGGCGAGTCATTTGTGATATATGTGATGCTGATTTCAATGTTATTGTTCATAATTGCATTTTTCCTCCAGATTATGGCATTAAACAATATGATTGCACATGACAGCCTTAAAAAAGCATTTGACATAAGAGAGATAATTGATAATATTGCTAATCTTGGATGGGCTAAGTATATTGGAATAATACTCTTTACAATAATTGTCTATATGATTATCATGGTTGCAGTAAGCTTCGTTCTGAGCTTTATAACAGTATTATTTGCAGCAACCATTTCCAATCAGGCATTAATCATATCAGTTGTTATTGCAGTGATTGAAGGATTGTTCATTGACTCATATGGAGCTCTCTTCTACAACAGGGTTTGCGGATCAATATATAGGGAATCAATAAAATAATTAAAATTCGGTTATATTAAATGGGTGATAATTTGAAATTCAATTCAAAAATTTTAGGTGTTTTGTTAGTATTATTGGCTGTTGCTATGGTGATTTCAGCCGCAAGTGCAGTTAATCTAGCAGGCGATTTTAAAAATAATGATTTTGGAATTGATGTCATTTCAGGAACTAATTTCACTGAAGATGTAAATGTCTCCACAGAGAGTATGAATCTGCTGGTTTTTGAAAACTCAGGAAACAATTCCAGTGATGTAAATTCAATAATCTACTTTAAGGACACTACAGCAGGTAAAAACGAAATAAACTCTTTTATCAAAGATCTGGAAAATGGCGGAAATAAAGTTGAGGAAACTGACAAGTATGTTGTATTTAAAAATACTCAAAAATCACATGATTTTGACATTTCAAATGATTTAGGAAGTATCTTTGATTTTATGGGAAGCATTTTCTCCGATGAAGGTTTAAATGTTTCTTCTGAGGGAAACTCAGTTTCATTATCAGGTAATGGTTTGGAAGTTTCTTCTGCTGACGGTGAAAATATATCCATAACATATGAAGGCGTAACTGTTTCCGGCAGTGCATCTTCTGATAATGGGACTTTCAATGAGACAGTCAACGTTTCCGGTGATGCCGGTTCAAGCATTGAAGACTGTGATTATTCAATTTATTTGAAGAATAAAGCTAACAATAAGGTTATTGTTATATCAGGTAATAATTTGGAATTATTGAAGTCAATGGCTGAGACAGCTTCTTTTAATGGGAATTAAACATTCTCATTATTTTTTTTTAAATTTTTTTATAGGGGATTTTTGTTATGGTAGACTATGTTGTCGAAACAAATAATTTGTCAAAAATATATTCCAAAAACAGGGTGGTAAATTCAGTCAGCATGCATGTTGAAAAAGGAAAAATCTATGGGCTTTTAGGTAAAAACGGGGCCGGAAAAACCACTACCATGTGCATGCTCTTGAATCTCACATATCCGAGCAACGGCGAGATATATCTTTTTGGAAAAAACTCAAGACACTATTCTGATGAGATATATTCCAGGATAGGATCAATTATTGAAACTCCCGGATTCTATGAGAATCTAACTGCATATGAAAACCTAAAAATTATTTCAAAGTTAAGGGGGGATTATAATCCTGTCAACATCAGACATGTTCTTGAAATGGTTAATCTGGAAAATGCAGAATCAAAAAGATACAAAGATTTTTCTTTAGGTATGAAACAACGTTTGGGAATAGCTGCAGCAATTATGCACAGTCCTGAATTATTGATATTGGACGAACCGATAAATGGCCTTGACCCATTCGGAATCAAAGAAATCAGAACATTGCTTAAAAGATTATCTCATGAGTTTGGGATAACGATTCTGATTTCAAGCCATATATTAAGTGAAATAGAAAACCTTGCCGATGTCATTGGATTTATGGATGAAGGTGTTTTAATAGAGGAAATCAAAAAAGAAGATTTACATAAAAGATTGGATAAGTTTGTTGAATTTGAAGTATCCAACATAGATTTGGCAGCAAATATTCTTAAAGAATTGGAGCTTGAAGAGCATAAGGATTTCACAATAAATGGTGATGTCATTTGTTTGTATTCCCATTTGGATCTAAGGGACAAATTCAATGCATTGTTTGTTGGCGCAGGAATTGACGTGAGGAAGGTAAATCTGTGCGAGGAAAATCTGGAAGAATTTTTCACAAGATTCATTTCAAATAATTGATTCGGGTGATTGGATGTTAACTTTTATTGAGATGGAATTTTTAAAACTTAAAAGATCAAGAATATTCTTGTTAAGTCTGATGGGTGCCATTCTGCCCCCATTACTGATGTTTATTGCAGTTACATCATTTGGTGAAGGGGAAAGCTTTGAAGCTTTGTTTAACAATGTTAATATGTATATGTCTGCAATGTTTGCGGTTCTGATTTTTGCAATAATCATATCCTATCTTTTCGGAAGGGAATACAATGAGCATACTCTAAAGACAATGCTGACCATTCCGATATCAAGGGGAAAGTTTTTGGCAAGCAAATATGTCATGTTCTTGGTATGGATTGTGATTTTAACTGTAGTTACATGCATATCCACGCTCATATTCGGTTTTGCTGCAGGTCTTGAGGGATTCAGCCTAAAACTGTTCATCAGTAGTTTTGCACAGCTTCTCTATGCAAATGTCCTGTTGTTTTTGACATTCTCTCCATTTGTATTCCTGTCCCTGTTCATTACAAATATGGTTCCTGCAATGGTTGGAGGTGCTGCTTTAACGCTGGTGAATCTTATGGTATATGGTCAAAACTGGGCGCCCTTTGTGCCGTGGGTATGTCCATATCTGATTGCATCAGGTGAGATAGCCGAATATAGTGCAAGTATTACAGTATCTTACGGCATTATTTTGGCCACTTTTCTAATCGGATTGGTCGTTTCCTACATTTACTTCATTAAAAAAGATGTTGCACTTTAACATCTTTTTCTTTTTTTAAATTAACTTTTAAGTATCATTAAACATTAATATAATACCATGTGTTCAATTGTAGGTCTTCAAGGTAATTTCAATGGAAATGATATAATTAAAATGTTAAAAGCCTCAAAAAATAGGGGTCCTGATGCATCAGGTGTTTTTTTAGATAAAATTCACACTAACATCAATCTGGATGAATTTCGTGATGATAATGGATATGACATTGCTTTCGGTCATAATTTGCTTTCGATCTATGATTTGGAAGACCGGCAATCCAGACCACAGCCAATTTCAAACGATAATCTTGTCATGGTTTTCAATGGTGAACTTTACAATTTCAGAACTATTAGAAATTTGCTTGAGAAAGTTGGAGTTACTGCAGAAATAAAATCTGATGGTGAAGCGCTACTTTATTTGATTGACAGCTACAATAAGGGAGATTTGGTTAAAGCAATTCAAATGGCAACCCGTCTGATTGATGGGGATTATGCATTTGCGGTATATGATGGTGAGAACCTGGTTCTTGTTAGAGACCCTTTGGGAGTAAAACCATTATTCTATTCACTCGAGAATGATAATTTCGGCTTTGCATCATCAGTCCAATCTCTTAAGGAAGTCGGATTCACTGACATCCGCACATTAAAACCTGAACACATATTGTTCAATGGGGAGGTTATATCTCCTGCACAGCATCTTTATGAAAAAATCTCTGAAGGTGATGTAGCTAAAATAGACAAGATGTTAAAGTTGAGTGTTGTTAAAAGGGTTGAAGGATTACATGAGGTCGGCGTAATATTTTCAGGAGGTGTTGACAGTTCATATCTTGCCCTACTTTTAAAGGAGATTTCCGAAAATATTCCACTTAAAATCAAACTTTATGCAGTGGGTGTGGAAGGTTCAAAAGATGTTGAAGCAGCAATATATGCTTCAAAATTCCTTAATTTGGATTTGGAAATCTGTGAAGTAACTGAAGATATGATAAGGGAAGCTTTGCCAAGTGTCGTTAAAGCTATTGGTGATGATAATCTTATGAAGGTCGGTGTTGGTCTTACAACTTACTTTGCAACAGGATTGGTTGCAAAGGATGGTATGAAAGTGGCCATTTCAGGTCAGGGTGCAGATGAGCTATTTGGAGGATATAAAAGATATCTTCAGAGTTTTGTTGACGGAACTCTAAACTGGACGTTAAGGGAAGACATGTCAAATATGTATCATGTTAATCTGGAGAGGGATGATGCATGTTCTATGCTGAATTCAGTTGAGTTAAGATTGCCGTTTCTGGACAAGACCCTTGTGGAATTGGTATTGAACATTCAGGACAATAAAAAAATTGTGTCCATGCATGATGATATGAGAAAAAGTATTTTGCGAAAACTTGCTTTTGAAGAAGGCCTTGATTATGAAATAGCCTACAGGCCTAAAAAGGCTGCTCAATATGGAACGGGCATTGATAAAATTTTAAGAAAAAAAATTATAAAAGATATTGATATTTCTAAGTATCTGCAATAGTTGTCTCTTTCAAAAACTTGTGTGATTTGAATTTTCACTAGTTTTTGAGTCATGAT
>NZ_JAUNXX010000096.1 GCF_030539555.1 Methanobrevibacter sp.
TTTCACTTAATTCCAATATTATTCTTGCTGAAACAGGATTGATTTTCCTGGCTTTCTTTAAACTTTTTTCAGCTTCTTTGTATTGTTTATTTTCAAAAAGAAGGAATCCATAAATGTAATATAAGTCAGTTAGGGGTTTATTGTCAGGAATAAGCCGGACCTCTTTTTTAGCGCCGATGTATTTTCTGAATAATATCTCTTCTAGGGGATTTGAAAAGTTATGGTATTCACTTACTTTGTCATCTTCATACATTCCCGGAAAATTTTCCATGAAAGCGTTTAGTTTATTCAAGGCGGTTTCATAGTTTCCGACTTCGATATATTCTGAAATTTCATTTAGAATATCCATTATGGGGTTTTCGCTTTCAGATATTTCGATAAACTCTTCTTTTTCTTCATCGCTGAGACAATCCCACATCATTCTGGATAGTTCTCTGATTATCTCCTTGTTGTAGGGATGGTCTGCATATCTTTCAATCTGTGAAGAGAGATATTTTCTATTTAATTCCTTGTTTTCTCCCAAATTGGATTTGATTTCATCAATTATCTCATAATACATTAACACACCTAAAGTTACTTTAATGGGTAATCTTTTTATATTACCTCAAACCCATATTATATATGTATAAAAACTTAGTTTTATATTATTTTATTTAAAAATTTTAAAGGTGATTATGAAATGGCAAATCAACCAATATTCATCCTTCCTGAAGGGACTGAAAGATATTCAAAAAGAGATGCTTTAAGAATGAATATCACAGCGGCTAAAGTATTGTCTGGTATTGTAAGAACTACTTTAGGTCCTAAAGGTATGGATAAAATGTTAGTTAATTCATTAGGTGATGTTACTGTCACAAATGATGGTGCAACTATCATGCGAGAAATGGAAATCAATCAACCTGCAGCTAGAATGCTTGTTGAAACAGCTAAAAAACAAGAAGATATTGTTGGAGATGGAACTACTTCTGTTGTTGTTATTGCAGGTGAATTATTATCTAAAGCTGAAGAATTATTAGATGATGGTATCGCAACTTCTGTTGTTGTTAAAGGATTTAGAAATGCAACTGCAAAAGCAATTGAAATATTGAATGAAATTGCTATTGATGCGGATGATAGAGACACTCTTAAAAAAGTGGCTGTTACTGCAATGAGTGGTAAAGGTTCAGATTATGCAAAAGACCACTTGGCTGATTTAGTTGTGGATGCAGCTTTAAGAATTGAAGAAGACGGAAAATCCGATATTGATAACATTAATATCCAAAGAGTTTCTGGAGATTCAGTAGAAGATTCATTTTTAGCTGAAGGTATTGTAATTGATAAAGCTCCTTTATCCAAAAATATGCCTAAAGAAGTTAAAGATGCTAAAGTTGCTATTATAAAATATCCTATTGAATTAAAAGATATCAACACTGATGCAAAAATTGATATAACTAGTCCTGATCAGTTTGAAGCTTTCTTAAACCAAGAAGAACAAATGATTAAAGATTTAGTAAATAAGGTTCTTGATTCCGGATGTAATGTTTTATTCTGTCAAAAAGGTATTGACGATATGGCAGAACATTACTTGAAAAAAGCTGGAATTATGGCCTATAAGAGAGTTAAAAAATCAGATATTGAAAGAATTTCCAAAGCTACTGGTGCTAAATTAGTAACTGATATTGATGATTTATCTGAAGACAAATTAGGTTCTGCAGGTCGTGTTTATCTTAACAAAATCTTCGACCATGAATTAACTTTTGTTGAAGAATGTGAAAATCCGAAAGCTTCCTCTATTGTATTGAGAGGCAGTACCCGTTATGTAACCGAACAAATCTCAAGGGCAATTGATGACGCTTTAGGTGTAGTTGCAGCAACCATCGAAGAAGGTAAAGTTCTTATTGGTGGTGGTGCTTGTGAAATTGATTTGGTAAAAGCATTAAGAGATTATGGTGAAACCGTAAGTGGAAGGGAACAATTAGCTATTTTAAAATATGCTGAAGCTTTAGAAATTATTCCAAAAACTTTAATCGAAAATGCAGGTTTGGACACCATCAATCTAATTGCTGATTTGAAAGCTGCTCACGAAGACTCTGCTTTCATTGGTATTAATGTATTCACCGGTGAAGTTGTTGATATGAAAGATGCTGGTGTAATTGAACCTTTAAGAGTTAAAATCCAAGCACTTCAGTCTGCTGGTGAAGCATCAGAAATGATTTTACGCATTGATGATATGATTGCTGCAAGAAATGCATTGAATTCCACAGGTCCTGATGAAAGTGGTAATGATGCAAGCGGTATGCCTCCTGCACCTGGTATGGGTGGTATGCCTCCTATGATGTAAAATTGAAAAAAATATTTTACATTTTTTCTTTTTTTTATTTTTTAGTGTTTGTTTTTATTTTTGAGATATTAAATATGTTATTTTTCACTTTACCATAATCTAAATCTGTATTTTTTGTTTATTTGACTTAAAATTATATGTTATTTCATATAATAACTATTACAATCATTGTTTTAACTTTAATATATTTAAGTTACTCAAATTATTATTTTCTATGGTTTCGTATTTTTAAAAGTTAATTTAAGTATACAATTCTTTATTCATAAATTTTTGTTTAATTTTAGCTTTATTTTTTGAATTTAGTTTGTTTTAATGTGATTTAGAAATAAAAAAGGTTTATATAAGATTTGTGTAATAAATATTGTTGAAGTGGGATTGTTTTCCCATGGGTATTTAATTAAATTGTTATGGAGGTAAATTATTTTGAACAAACAAATATTGCTCGCTTTGTGTTTAGTGCTTGCGGTTGTGTTTTCTGTTAGTGCTATTTCTGCTAGTGATGTAAATGTTACAGATTCATATGCTACTAGCTTAGTAGATGATACATCAGATGTGTCAGTCCCAATGGAGAATACTGCTGATTCATCAGAAATTTCTGTATCTGGTTATTCAAATGTTGATAATGATTCATCTAAAGTTTCTCTATCAAGTGAAGAAGTTTTAGAATCTGAAAATTCAAATACTTTATCAACTAACACGGATAGTAATTCTTTGATTGGTAGTGATAATGGGGCTGCTGTGTTGGGAGTGTCTTCTAGTGCAGTTAGTGTTTCTTCTATTAGTAAATCAAAAACTGTCACTGCTAAGGATGTTACTAAATATTATAAAGGAAGTGCTATGTATTCTGCCACTTTCTTGGATTTAAATGGAAAAGTTTTGAATAATACTAAGGTTAAGATTAGTGTTAATGGTCAGACTTATACTAAGACTACTAATGCTAAAGGTGTTGTTAGTCTTGCGGTTGATCTTAAGCCGGGTTCTTATAAGGTTGTTGCTACTAATCCGGTGACTGGTTATTCTTTGACTAGTTCTTTTAAGATTTTGTCTACTATTACTGCTAATGATGTTAATAAGGTTTATACTGATGCTAGGCGTTTTTCTGCTACTTTTTTAAATAGTGCTGGTAAGGCTTTGGCTAATAAGCAGGTTAAGTTTAAGATTAATGGTAAGACTTATTCTGCTACTACTAATGCTAAAGGTGTTGCTAGTTTGAGTTTGTATAGTCTTGCTGCCGGTTCTTATAAGATGGTTTCTTATAATGTTGATGGTTTGACTAAGACTAATACTGTTAAAGTGGTTAATTATTGTTCTTCTAAGCTTACTGCTTATAATTATACTTATTTGATGTCTGATAGTAAGATTGTGAGGGTTGTTTTGCATAATCAGTTTGGTTATGCTCCTGGTGAAGGTAAGACTGTGAGGTTTGCTGTTGATGGTAAGTATTATTATGCGACTACTAATGTTAATGGTGTTGCTTATATTAAGCTTCCTTCTTTGAGTAAAGGTGTTTATACTTTGAAGTATTATTATGCGGGTAATAGTTTCTATAAAGCGTCTTCTGCTTCTAGTAAGGTTACTATTATTCCTACTAAGACTCCTACTTATATTGTTAAGAGTACTACTACTTTTGGTAAAGGTTCTGGTACTAGTTTTAAGGTTGCTTTGACTTCTAAGGCTGTTCCTTTGGCTGGTAGGGTTGTTACTCTTAAGATTGATGGTAAGACTTATACTAAGACAACCGATACTAATGGTGTTGTTTCTCTACCAATTAATTTGGCTGTAGGTAAGTATACTATTACTTATAAAAATAAGGCTGAAAGTAAGGTAAGTTCAAAAACAGGATCAACCACAATTAC
>NZ_JAUNXX010000019.1 GCF_030539555.1 Methanobrevibacter sp.
CTCGAAATCAGCAAAGCAAATGAGAAAACTGCAAATAAAAAACATTTTTTCATACAAATTTATCATCCTCCAATGGTGTATTATACACCATATCTTCTCTAAATACATCCAACAATATTTCGTCCAATTTACCACCCGTAATTATTCTTTCATCATAAAGCTTTTTAGATAATGGAATAATGTTACCTAATGAGTAGTATTCACGTGTGGATTCATATAAATCCAAATCAAAGCCCAATTCCCAAGCATGGCTTTTGACATGATTTCTAAACAATCGAAACTCATCATATGAAATCAAGTTCTCGCGTCTGAGCTTGCATAACATTGCAGTGTGGGAAATCTGAAAATACTGCTCACACCTAATAACATCATCCAATTTCCATTTGTCTATACTATGCTTTTTGATAAAATCAAACAATGCAACGTTAGGTATCAAAAGAGAAGATGCAAATTTATCTGCATTCCTTTCACGTTCATCATTGGAATTAAAGTTACATATGAATGAATCATTATCCTCATCGTAAAGCAGATGATACAATTCATGAGCGATTGTAAAGTTCTGTCTTCCTTTGGAATGCTTTGAATTGATGCATATAACCTTGTCATCACTTGATTTAGAACAGCACCCACTTACCTCGTCAATCATTGGAAACCACAATATTGTCACACCATCAACATTTTCCAAAACGCTTGCCAGGATGTTTATGGGACTTGCATTGTCAATGCCCCATGACCTTCTTAGAGTTTCAGCTTTAAAAATGATATCTGAACTTATCATTATTTATTATCCTCCTCAAATTTTCTCAAAACTTTTAAATGATTCATTACTTGGTTCATTTTTGAAATTGCAACCAAATCGACTTTTTCATCTGCCCTGAACGCTATTTTTGGAGATTCATATTCATCAGAGTCGCCCAAAAGGTAACTGGCAGAACAATTATACAAGTTGCATAACTTATCAAAAGTCACTTCATTTAAATTTCTATCGCCTTTTTCTATTTTAGAAAGATAACTTTGATCTATTTCTAAAAAATCGGCCACTTGCTTTTGCGTGTAGTTGTTTTCCCTCCTTAATGCTTTTATTTTTTCTCCTATATCATTCATTTAAATCTCCTGTCATAATCGACATAATATATTTTGTCATATTTAATATATAAAACTTTGTATACAATATGACAAATTATAAAAATCATTATAATAACAAGATGAAATTAGGATATTTTTAAATAAATAACTTTAATTAACTAATATAAACGACATATGCATAATTATAAGTTATAAAAATAAAATAAAAGTTAATAAATAAACTATAAAGTAATTTAACATATATAAAAATTAAATTTAATAAATATAAGATTAATTATTTATTTTTTTAAAAAATAAAATAATAACTGAATTTTTTAGCAATATGACAATATTGCCACAAACACAAAAAACACTACCCAACCAGTTAGAAAGACCATCTAATAGCAAACAACATATCTGGAAAAAACCTCAAATGCAAAACTACATCCAAAGATTACAATATATCCCCATTGGCTGAAATCATCACATATATCAAAATATCTAAATTAAACATTTGAGAGTTAAAAATGAAGATAATTAATCTTTTTAGTTATCTATTATTGCAGAAAGAATACTAAAAGAATGCCATGATATTGCATGCCCCAGAAAGGAGCGCCCCATTTCAAAAAAACCAATGCAAAAGATGTTACAACATTGAAATTTTCTTATTTTTTTTAAACCGCACCGATTTTTCATGACAAAGTTTAATAAAAGCAATCATCAAAATATCAAATATGGACTTAAATTTGGATATCAACAGAGGAAAAAAAGACATAATAGGAATGGCTTTTTTCGCATTGGCTTTTATAATATTTTTTTACATGATCATAACTCCGCTTGATCAGCTTATTTTGCATATTGACGAGTATTTCACACTGACACTTGTCAATTTCCCTGTAAGCGACATCATAAGCATCACTTCAATGGACGTGCATCCGCCGCTATACTATCTGATACTGAAATTTGCAGTCAAGGTGCTTGGATTTATCGGAATTTCTTCAAACAACCTTTATGCGGTGAGACTGGTTTCAATTCTTCCGTATGCACTTATCCTGGTCATTTCATATTTGAAAATCAAGGATGAATATGGCTGGCTGACTGCTGGGCTCTTTGCACTCTCAATTGGTCTCATGAGTGAGTTTTTCACACATTTCCTGATTGCGAGAATGTACAGCTGGGCAATACTGTTCCTTTTAATCGCATTCATCTACACAAGAGACATTTTCACCAAAGGAGACATCAAGTCCTGGGCAATAGTTACTGTTGCATCCGTTCTGTGCGCATATACACATTATTTTGCGGCAATGTCTGCGGCATGCCTTTATCTCATCATAATATTTTATGTAGTAACTAAAAAGAAAGACCAAATCAAGAATCTGGGAATTTCCATTGCTGCGGCAGTCATCATGTACTCACCCTGGATTATGACACTGATAAATCAGGTTACAGCGGTCCACAACAGCTACTGGATTCCTGAAGTCGATTTCGACCTGACTGTCCAGTCCCTCGGATACTTTGCTCATGGCGCCGACAGCTTCATTGCAGTCGTTGCAATCCTGCTGATGGCAGTCATAGGATACTTATACGTAAAGCAGCTTAAGGAAAAATACACAATGGACAACTTCTATATCCTCACAGGACTTGGAGTCTATGTGGGAACCATACTTTTGGCAATAATAATATCAGTTGCTTTCAAACCTATTCTAGTTGTAAGGTACCTTATGCCTGCAGCGGCAGTGTTCTGGCTTGCGGTTTCAATTCTAATCGGAAAGATTGAGGATAAAAAGACATTCATGTACGCATTTGCACTCATCGCACTGCTTCTGGTTGCTGGAGCAGGCCATATGATAAGCACCAACATCACAGCATATGATGAAGGAATAGCA
The DNA here is from genome assembly GCF_030539555.1 of Methanobrevibacter sp. Taxonomy (GTDB): domain Archaea; phylum Methanobacteriota; class Methanobacteria; order Methanobacteriales; family Methanobacteriaceae; genus Methanocatella. Next base: position 2,952 of record NZ_JAUNXX010000019.1, read on the forward strand.
AAGGAAGACGCATTCAACCAGATCATGCAGAACAGCAATTCAGCACTTGTCCTGACCAAACCAAATACCATAATGTACTTTTTGGATTACTCAGACAGGATAGACACCTACTGCTTTAACCATTCATATGTCTTCGGAGAGAATATGGACAGAGTGCACAAGATATTCGACTTCAACGACATATCAGAGGATAATCTGACAAGCTTTGTTGCAAACGACACAAAAGACGTCTACATCATTACCTGGGGAGACCTTGATTTGGATTCATCCATCAACAAGACCAAAATCTGGGATGACCGTGGAATCGAGATATCCAAGCTGACCGCAACCGAACCGGTGAGTGAAGAGACGGAAGAGGAATACTACTAGAGGGAATTCATTCCCTTTTTTCTTATTTTTTAGAGAAATTAGATATCACAAAAATTCAGTGCGCGAAAAGAACATACTATCAGCATTGGACATGAATCCAATTTTCCGTTCTACTTTTTTTACAATCATATCTGTGTTTTTTCATGCTGTCGCACTTGGACAATGTTTATTTTCAATGGAGAATAATTTAATGTTAGAATGCTCATTTGGGAGCTTAAATATTAATGAGGATTTAAAATGAGAGACTATTCCATTGAAGATGCAATTGAAATAATCAATTCATGTGATGAATCATTCATGCCAAACACTAAACATTTTGATATTCGAAATATTCAAAGAATTGGGGATTGGGGTTTAATCTTTGAAACATTCCTACACAATCCTCTGATGGGGATAATCAAACAGGATTATAACAAATTCAGATTATATTTTGAACACAAAAAACGACCTTCAAAAGATATATCATTAGTAATAGGCATAAATGATAATAGAACTGTAAATTTTGTAACTGTTATGGAAACTTATAGAAATCAAAGGGTGAGAAAATGAACAGCAAAGTGGTATATGATTATGACCGTAAAGGAGATTCATTATTTATATATTGTGTTGAAAATTATGAATATGAAGTTTCACTTGAATTAGACAATTATGTAACCATGGACATTGATAAAGAAGGAAAACCTATTGCATTTGAATTTTTAAATGCATCTAAAATATTCAATTTAGATAAAGTTTATTTTAATAGGTTATCTGAAATTACAATCCAATCAAATATTACCGAAGAATCAATTAATTTAAAAGTCCAGTTAACAGTTTCAATCCATAATAAGATACAGACCTTTGGAATGAATAGAATCACAACCAATTTAAATGGCATTCCATCCATTGAAGCAAAATTAGTTACGGCATAACGCCCCAAATAGCTTAATTCAGGAAAAAGAAATATGATACTGTTGAGTTTTGATATAGAGGAGTTTGATGTTCCCCGTGAGCACGGGGTCGACTATCCGCTTGAGGAAGGCATGAAAGTGTCAGCTGAAGGCACAAACACCATTTTAAACATTTTAAGAAAACACAATGTGAAGGCCACATTCTTCTGCACTGTCAATTTCGCACAAAACGCTCCAGAAATAATGGAGAAAATCATCTCTGAAGGCCATGAGGTAGCATCTCACGGTGTTGACCATTTCAATCCAAAAGAAACGGATTTTGCCAAATCAAAGGAGATTTTAGAAGAAATAACAAACACCAGAATAGCAGGCTACCGCCAGCCGAGGATGTTTCCTGTAAAAGATGAAGAAATAAAAAGAGTAGGATACGTCTACAACTCATCACTAAACCCCGCTTTCATTCCCGGCCGTTACATGAACCTCAACACCCCAAGAACATATTTTAAAAAGGACGGAGTAATCCAGATTCCTGCATCAGTAACTCCATTACTCAGATTTCCGCTCTTCTGGCTGTCCTTACATAATTTACCTGAAAAGGCCTACCATATGCTAGTTCGCCGAACGCTCAAAAGGGACGGTTACTTTACGACCTACTTCCACCCGTGGGAGTTTTATGAGCTCAAGGACCATCCTGAATTCAAGATCCCATTCATCATCAAAAGAAACAGTGGCAGAAAGATGGCGGAAAGGCTTGACAACCTGATAGAGATGCTTGAAGGCCATAGGTTTGTTACCTACAGCGAATTCATTGAATCTACTTTTTAAATACTATCAGCTTTGAAAAGACATAGTTCAGGACTATCACTATGACCTGAACGACGATTTTTGATATGAAATCATTGAAAACAAGAACATCAATGAAGGTGTACATCAAAACCATGTCCACGACACCGGAAAATATCCTCCCGCCGAAAAACAGTGCCATCTCCTTTAGAATGTCGGGGCTTCTGCTTTCAAACACCCATGTCCTGTTTGTCACATAAGCAAAAAGCACTGATAAAAACCATGCAATTGCATTTGAAACCAGATAATTGATTCCTAAAATATTTGCAAAGAAAAAATAGCTTATGAGATTGACGAAAAATGTCATCGCCCCAAAGACAACATACAAAACAAGTTCCCTATCCAATCTCATCCAATCACTAATCATCGATGTTTGTCTCCTTAACAATGAAAATAGGACGGTTCTTTGTTTCCTTGTATGTCTTCTCCAGGTACTTGCCCAGAATTCCGATTGACAGAAGCTGAATTCCACCCAAAAGAAGCAGAGCACACATTATTGTTGCAAAACCCTGAACCGGATCTGAATACATGAGATACTTCACGATGATAAATGCCAGATAAATGAACGCAATGGCAGAAATCACCGTACCCAGAAATATTGATATTGATAGCGGAACGGTGGTGAATGCGACAATGGCTTCAACCGAATAGCCAACAAGACCCCAGAACGACCATGTGGTCTTTCCGGCAAACCTTTCAACGTTTTCATAATCTATCCATTTGGTTTCAAAGCCCACCCACTGGAATAGGCCCTTTGAAAATCTGTTGTACTCGCTAAGCTCAAGCACGGCATCCACTACAGGCCGTGTCATCACCCGATAGTCGGTTGCACCCTCCACAAGATCCAACTTGGAAATTCTGTTGAATATCTTGTAGAACATGTGAGATCCGAAGGATTTCACCATAGGCTCGCCCTTTTTTGAAATTCTTCTTGCCGCAACAACGTCATAGCCTTCAGAGATTGATTCAATCATTTCGGGAAGCATGCTTGGAGGATGCTGCATGTCCACATCCATAAGACATACCAAATCTCCGGAAGCATTCTTCAAGCCGGCATAGATTGCAGATTCCTTGCCGAAGTTTCTTGAAAAAGAGATATACTTAACGTTTTGATTTGAATTAGCCAAATCCTTAATGTTTGCTAATGTATTGTCGGTTGAACCGTCGTTAATGAATATCACTTCATAATTACGGTCAAAAAGAGTCTTTTGAATTTCATCTAAAAAAATTCCAACCGATTCCTCCTCGTTAAAGCAGGGCACAACAATACTTAACAAATCCATGTTAATATTATTTATTGATGTTGGTATAAATAGCTTCTACAAATTCAGCCTGAAAGTCATGATTTATAAGTATATGTATAGAAGCGATGCAACAACAATCCGAAGTTATGTGAAAAAAAATGAAATGGGAAAGCAGACCCCCGCTTTCCCGACTAATGACCTACAAGATTGAATGAATAATGACCCGCATCATAGACTTTTGTCAGATTAAAGTTTTTCTCGTATTGCTTGTTTACGTCCTTGGCTCTCCAGTTGACGAGATAAACATCCTTGTCAGGGTTTTTATTTAAAATATCCGTCAGGTTTTTGCTTATTTCCACATCATCATCGTAGAAATACCGTCCGGATAACGTATACTGTTTGGAAGTGTTGTTCAAATCCTTGTGAAGAACCTTATATCCGTAATCTGTATTGTAGACGACAACAGTATCGTTATTGTCAATGCCCTTTAAAAAGGCAGTCTTATTATCGTTGAATTTAACCGTATCATTAAAATCATCGTTGTTTATTGCTATGCTGGCTGCGGCCAGAACGAACACCAGAATAAGTGAAACTGCAAGCAGCCTGTTATCCCTGATTTTTCCTATGACAACTGAAGCCGAAAGCCAGAACAGTGCAAGCACCGGAACAAGATATCTCACTCTCATGGTATTGATTGCAAGAAACAGTGCAAAAAAGCCTATCATAATTGTTCCATACATCAGAAATACGCCTGAGCCTGCAAATCTATCCTTTTGCCTATAGATAAGCACCAACACTAAAATCAGGAATGCAACGGCAACAAGCTTGAAGGCAATCATTTCAAGGGAATAGTCATTGCTTTTGATTGCGAAATAAGTGATGTAGTTTGGAACGATGCTCCAGTCCATTGCCTGATGGAACTCATCGCTTTGGCCCTGAATCTGGTGAAGCAGCACTACAGTCCATGGTCCGAAAAGTAAAATCAACGCCACGACTGATTTGACGAATTGTCTTAACTTGTCCCTGTTGTTTTTCACAATCTCAACAAGTATCAGCAGATAAATCAGCCCGCAGGTAAGCGCAAAGAAGTACTGGGTATATGCACAGCACAAGGTGAACAGGGTCAAGAGCACCCATGATTTCCTATCCCAATTTGTGATGACCTCATTATAGTATATGAAGGCCATGACAAGGAAAAACATTCCCCATGAATACATTCTCATTGTCAGAAATTCAATGAAAAAATCAGTCATTACACCCAAGCAGAATACAAACAGACCTGCAGTCAGCCAGCCGTGATCCTTGCGAATCTTAGTAAATGACACAATGATTATCAGCAAATATGGAATGACTGACATCACTTTCATGAAATAGAAATTGGAAGCCCCAAAAATCGGAGATACAAGATACAGAATAATATAGTAAAGCGGCGGGTGAACGTCATGAATTGCAACGGTCATCCCCTGAATGAATGGAAGATTGACCAGGGAATATGTCCAATACTCATCGATGTGATGAACCATATTCGCCAACGGGCTGAAGAACATGTAGATGAGTATTAAAATTGATATTGCAAAAAGCAGCTTGCCCACCAAATCCTTTCTATTTTCTATCATGCTACTATATATCGTTCAAATCCTATTTAAAAATAATTGATTTTTTTAAACATGCAAAAAAAATGCATGTTCACAATTCATTAAATGAATAATATTAGATGAAATGACTATGAAATTCAAAAAACATTGAGTTAAAATCAGAATTCCTAAATTATATATAAAATGCATTCAAAAGATAACAATTATATTAAGGTGTTTATTATGAAGATAAATAAAATATTGATGGTGAGTATAATGCTGCTTGCCATTCTGACAATCGGCGCCGTAAGTGCGAATGACACGCTGACGGCGGCCGACAACACCGCAGATGACATTTCTGCGGTAAGCGACATAGACCCTATCACCGATGACGGTGATGGAGATGATGAATTTGACGATGAAACTGACCCTGACGATTACGAAGATGACCCAGACGACTACGAAGACGAGACAACCGGAAATGAGAGTTTTGACTTTAAAATAATCACACCGGATGAAATCGTGGCAATGGATTCAACCGAAATAAACATTACCAGTCTTCCAGACGATCTTGCAGGTTATTTCACATTTTATTTCGATGATGAATACGATGATGAAATATGGGCCAACAGTTATGAAAACATAAGATTCTACCACACATTCGAGGAACTTGGAGACCATACAATTACTGTCAAGTACTCAGGAGATGAGAAATACTCTCCTGTTGAAAAGACAAAAGAAATCGAGATAAGCAAATATACAGTAAGACCTTACAATGATGAAGTCAGCTACGGATCAAAATGGATTACTTTAGAGCTTCCCTACGGCTTTGAGGGAACAGTCATCGTAGACTTCAAAGGAAAAACCTACAGGATAGAGCGTGACGAGGACACAGACGAATATTCCCTCCGGACAGATGATTTGGATTTCGGTGTAAACACCTTCCATGCATATTATGAGGGCGACGAAGAGTTCGCTGAGATGAACACAACATTTACAATCACCTGCAACCCTGCAATCCAGATAACAGAAGATGATTATGTCCGCTACAACGACAACACTTCAGTTTATCTCTACCTTCCGAAAAACGAAACAGGTACCCTGACAGTATACCTCATGAGCGAAGATGAAGAGACATGGGAGACAATATACACTCCAATCGGATCTGCAGACATTGAAAACGGCTATGCATCAGTTCCAATATCCAAACTGGCATTAGGATATCAGGAACTCTTTGCCCAGTTCAACGGAAGCTGTGAAGTCAATCCGGACTACTTCCACATCACCATCGAACCGAACATAGAAATCCCTGCATACATATTTGCAAATACCACTCTGGAAATCAGATACGGCGTTCCTTCAACTGAAAACGTCAACATAACAATATACAAAAGAATTTATGATGATGACACAGAGGCCTATGAGGATGTACTGATAAAGCATGTAGAAACAACAGGAAGCACAAGCGTAAGCATAGACGATTTGAAGGATGAAAAGAACCGCATAATCATCAAGGACTCAAACGACAACGAGGTATATGAGCAGAACGTTTATGTCATAAACAATACAAATATCGAGCTCAAATTCAGAACCCCGATAGACAAAAAGATCATACCGGGCAATGACCAGTGCTTCTCATTGGACATGCCTGAATATGCAACCGGAAGCATCAGCGTCTACGTTGACGGCAAGAAGATAGATAAAGAGGATGAAGACATATACTATTTCTATTACACATTCCCGACAGAGAATCTTGCTTTGGGAAACCACACCCTTGAGGTCAGGTTCGAAAGCGACACATTTAAAAACGCAACACTTACAGACACATTTGAAGTCACTGAAATAATAATCAGGATTCCTGAAAAGGTCATAGTCAACGATTATGAAGCGCCTGAAGCAAATTACGCGAGAGTGGCACTCGTTGACGGTGTAACAGGATATGTTGAATTCATTGTTGACGGAAACCTGTTTGAAAATGTTACCGTTGATGAATATGCCTACGCATCAGCCAATCTCAGAACACTCCCAATAGGAAACCACACAATATCAGTAATCTACAGCGGCGATGACAGACACCCTAAAACAGTCAAAACCGCCAATATAGTCGTGGACTACAGAATGTATGTCAGCACTGAAAACATCACCTACGGCGATGACCGTGAATTCTACATTTCCCTTCCGGAAGATATCTCAACCGGAGACATCATTGCCACAATCAACGGCAAAGCCCATGAGGTCATATACTCAGAGGGAATGTACAGGATTAACGCAACCGGCCTTGAGATTGGAGACTACACACTGGTTGTAACCTACACCGGAGACAGCAAATACCCTGCAAAAAGTGTCAATGAAACATTCAGCGTAGTTGCAGGAATCAGCGAAAGTTACAGAAACGTCTACTGGGGAGATGAAGGCGATCAAATAAGCGTTACACTTCCTGAAAATGCGAAAGGAAGCCTTGCCTTAAACATTACCGACAAGTCCACAGGCATTACAGAACATGTTGAAATCCCATTGGAAAACGGTAAGGCAAGCTACAATGTCACCCAGCTCGGATTGGGAACTTATCTGATTGAATACGGATACACCGGAAGCGACTACAATATAAAAGACGACCATTACACACTCAACGTCGAAGCAAACATCGAATTCGACTACGACACAAAAATGACTGTCTTTGAAAGCCAAAGCATTAACGTAACCAGCCAGGACATTGAAGGCTCACTTTTAAACGTTTTAATCGTCCTACATACCGGTGAATACGAATACGACGAGTATGGAGACTACAATGAAATAATAAAGACCGTCGAAGATACAAACATCACGCTCACCAAAGGAAGGGCAAGCTACACAATCGAGAACCTTGCACTTGGAGACTATGAAATCACCGCATCATACATCGTGAACGGCAAAGTCATAAGAACAGACTCCAAAAACCTTCAGGTGACCGCAAACATAACAATGGACACTAAAGTCGACACAACCAAGGACAACAACATTACCGTGGCCCTTCCAGGCGATGCTACAGGTGAAGTGACCCTTACAATATATGATAATGATGGAGATGAAGTCGATACAATCACTGAAAGCGTCGACAACGGAGCTGCAGTCATAACACTTCCTAAACTTGATGCTGGAGAATACGACTATTACATCACATACAACGGAAACTACGGAAAGACCACCACAAGAGTCTATGACGTCGAAGTCGGAATGGACGTGACTTTCCCTGATGAGTTCAACCTTACCGGACCTACAGAAATAAAATACAACATAGGTGATGCAAAAGGAACAATCTCATTATATGCTGACGGCGAACTGATTAAAACCTTGGATGATGCAACCGGAAAAGGAAGCATTGAAATTCCATCCGAATACACCACTGAGAACTACTACTTTAAATTCGTATTTGAAGGCGATGACGGAACCGGATTTGAGAAGGAAGACTCAATATATCCTCTATACAGGACAAACCCTAATATGGAAGTCAACACAAACACCCCATCCGAGGGATCAGATCTGATTATAAACGTCACCCTTGCAAAACGTGCAACAGGTACAGTCTTTGCCACCATCAACGGCAAGACCTACAACACCACAGCAAACAACGGAATCGCAACAATTACAGTAAACGGACTTAAAGCTGACGATTACGTGACTACAGTAAGATATGAAGGTGACAGCATATTCGCTGATGCAACACAAAACATAACAGCAACCGTGGCATTAGCCGAAAGGGCCGCACCGACAATCACAATCACTTCAGCCGATAAGATTGCCGAAGGAACAAATTTGGATGTTGAAGTTAAAGTGGCCGGCGCCACAGGAAACGTAATCATCAACGGCAAACAGATAGCCCTTGAAAACTCAGTTGCAAAAACCACAATCTACATGCTTCCTGTCGGCGAAAACACAATTACCGTAACATATTCCGGTGACAAGAAATACCTGAACGCAACAAAAACCAAGACCGTGACAGTCACAGGCAAAGATAACCTGGTTGCTCCTGAAATTACTGTTGATTCAATTGCTGGAAAAACCCCTACACTCAAAATCACCCTGCCAAGCGATGCAACAGGAAACGTCCTGGTATCAGCAGGAGGCATGAACCAGACACAAACACTTGAAAAGGGAACTGCAACATTCACACTCTCAGGACTTAAGGTCGGAACATATGAAGCAACAGTAACATATGCCGGTGACGGCAAGTACCTTTCTGCAACCGCAAAGGCAAACGCAACAGTTTTAACCGATGCAAAAATAGTAGCATCCAACAAAGCGGTCTACTACAATGCAGGAAGCAAATACTCAGTGACAGTCTACGGAACAGACGGCAAAGTTGCACAGGGAACATACGTAACCTTCAAGGTGGCAGGAAAAACAGTTGCCAAAGTCAAAACAAACACCAAAGGAGTTGCAAGCTTCAAGGTCAAACAGATTCCAAAAACCTACAAAGTATCCGCAACAGCACTCGCAAAAACAGTGACCAAAAAACTAACCGTAAAACACGTCGTAACACTCAAAACAGCCGTTGTAAAAAAATCAGCAAAACAGCTTGTCTTACAGGCAACCCTCAAACAGGGAAAAACAGCCCTCAAAAACAAGATTGTCAAATTCAAGTTCAACGGAAAAACATACAAGGTCAAAACCAACAAGAAAGGCGTTGCAAAACTAATCATCAAAAAGACAGTCCTAAGCAAACTCAAAGTAGGCAAAAAACTGACCTACCAGGCAACATATCTTAAAGACACCGTCAAAAAAACCGTTAAAGTCAAAAAATAAGGATTAAAATTCCTTATTTTTTATTTTTTTTAAATGAAATTGATTTTTTAATATCAAAAAAGTTTTCTATTTTGCAGATATTTATATAACGTTTATCTGACCCGTTCACAGGCAATCGGCCAGGGTTACAGTTCGTGTAAGATTTGCAAACCTTAAATTCTTCTTTTTTTCTCTTTTTTTATAAATTATATATAATTTGAGGGCAATAAATACTAACATGAATCTCAAAGTGAGGATTTTACTTTTCTCTTTAATGGTCCTGCTCATTTCAATGTCTGCAGTCTACAGCGAGGACAACACGACCAGCGTCTGTTATTTCAATGCAACGGCACTTGAAGACGGCAACGGTTCGGTTGAAAGTCCGTATAAATACTTGAATGATGAAAGACTCATTTACGGAACCACTTTTTACTTTGCAGACGGAGTCTATGAGCTGAACGAATCATGTGACGTCTACTCCAGCCAAAGCCGCAGAAGCGCTTTTATAGGCGAGAGTGCAAACAGCACTATCATAAAGTTCATATCACAGAACAAGTCAATTTCCGTCAAGAAAAATTCCTACCTCAGCGTTTCAAACCTGACTTTTGACAATGTAAACATTGAAAATTTCGCGAATTTTGAAGCGGACAACGTGATTTTCAAAAACAGCGTCGGATATCAGCATATAGAGGATTATTTTTTTGACGAGTATGAGGATGAGGATTATGGAAATTCCTATGGCGCATGCATCTACAGCGAAAATTATGACGACATGATTACGACAGTGACCCTCAACAACTGCACATTCACAAACAACACGGCATCCTACGGAGGAGTGATTTCCTTCAGGCTGTCCAATGCAAAAATCAGGAATTCAAGATTCTACGCATCCCGCGGGGACGTCTACGGCGGTGCAATCACTTCAACCTTAAGCAACATCACGATTGAAAACTGCACTTTTACAGAATCATCATCCGAAAACGGCAGCGGAGGAGCAATATATTCCTACAACAACAATCTGGCAGTCATTAACTCCACATTCAGATTCAATCTGGCGGAGTTTGGAGGGGCGATATGTTCACTCAACTCAACACTGAACATTGCAGGATCCACATTTGAGAGCAACATCGCATCATATGAGGGAGGATGCGTCTTTGTGATGTATGGAAACGTAACTGTAAGCTCAAGCCGCTTTTATGCTTCAAGCGCAATCGAGGGAGGAGCCGTCTTCATCGACAACACCACGAAAGCCGCAATCACAGATTCATGCTTTAAGACCAACACAGACAATGCGATATTTTTCAGCGGAGCGAACCTGACCAGTGCAAATCTGACACTGGGCGAAAATCAGAGCCTCCACACACAGGAGAGGTTTTCCTATGACATCGCATACAACATCTGCGTTCCTTTAATACATTACATTCCATCAGGCGTGAGCCTTCCTAAAAAATATGACTCAAGAAACTACGGATACATCACGCCGGTGAGAAACCAGGAAAATGGTGGAAACTGCTGGGCGTTTGCATCAATCGCCACCCTTGAGGCAAATCTCAAGAAAGCAACCGGAATAACTTTTGACTTTTCAGAGGAAAACGTCAAAAATCTGATGTCATACTATTCCATCTACGGGCAGAACCTGGTTCCGAACACCGGAGGATTTTCCACCACTGCAATCGGATACTTTACAAACTGGCTGGGCCCTGTGCCGGAGGAATATGACCATTATGACGACACCTCAGCGCTGTCATACAATCTGACCCCGACACTGCACATCCAGAACATAAAGATGATTCCGTTAAGAAACAGCTACACCGACAACGCCAAAATCAAAAGGGCAGTTATGATGTACGGGGCAGTGAGCGTCGGAGTCGAGTGGGATGAGGATTCAAACCATGCGGTTACAATTGTCGGATGGGACGACACCTACAAGCCTGCACGCACAAGCTTAGAATATGATGATTATGACACTCCGGGAGCATGGATTATCAAAAACAGCTGGGGTGAGGACTGGGAAGATGACGGATTCGAGTACATGTCTTATTCAAAGGATCTGGTTAATGAGCTGGAGTGCTTCTGTGCATATGCATTCGTATTCAAGGATGTCACAGGATATAACAGAAACTACCAGTATGACATTGCCGGATGCACAGATTATCTTATAACAAATGCGAAAAGCATCTATTACAAAAACAAATTCCAGGCAAAGGGAACCGATATCCTCTCAGCATTTTCAACATACTTTGCAGGCGAGACCAACTATGTCGCCAAGCTCTACATCAACGGAAATCTGAAACTGACCCAGAAGGGCGTCGGACATCTGGGCTACTGGACAATTCCCTTTACAAAGGAATTCATAATCAACGAAGGGGACAATTTCACCATTGAAATCAAAGTGGACAGGGGCAGGTTTCCGATAAGTGAAAACGTGAGCTCTGCAAGAATCACCTATTCGCCACATACATCCTGGTTCAGCTATGACGGAAAGAAATGGACTGATTTGTACAGCTATTCCAAAGAAATCGGCGACCACATCTACTATTCTCAAGTGGCATGCATAAAGGCGTTCACAAGACCCCTTGCAGTGATGAGCACTACAGTCAGCGTCGATACATTCACAAAGCTTACAGTCAACACAAAGACCACTATCAGAGCATATGTAAACACCACAGCTCTGGACGGTTCACTGCTGAGATTTGCGATAAACGGCAGGAACTACTATGCAGTCATTGAAAACGCAACTGCGTCACTTAAAATCAGCTTTGCAAATCCGGGAACATACTCCGTCGACGTTCATGTGGACAATAACCTGTATGACTCAAACCATGTGAGCTTCAAGTTCAGGATTCCTCAGACAATCAAAGTCGAAAGCTGGATGAGAGGATACAATTCCGATTGGGATTTCAAGGCAACACTGCTTGACAACAACGGAAAGGTTCTCAAGAACACCAAAGCGGAGATAAAAATCGGATCCAAAAAGTATTATGCAACAACCAACAGCAAAGGTGTTTTAAAGCTTAAACTGAAACTTAAGGCAGGAAAATACAAGGTGATTATCAAAAACCCACTGACCACCCAGAAAACATCAAACACTTTGAAAATCCAGAAAAGAATCACTAACAATAAAAATCTGGTGAAATACTATCCTGGCACCAAAAGCTTCAACGTAAGGGCATACGGAGATAACGGAAAAGCGGTCGGCAAAAACCAGATTATAACATTCAAGATAAAAAATAAGGTTTATAAGGTCAGGACCAATGCAAAAGGCATAGCCAGTCTCAAGGCAAATCTGAAACCTGGCAAATACACTGTGACTGCGAAATACAATGGGTTCGTGACAAAGAACATCATCACAGTCAAAAGCCCAATCATTACAAGAAACATCCTTAAAAAGGCTGTGGAACCTATGAAATTCAATGTGAAAATCCTCAACTTCAATGGCAAGGCGTATCCAGCTCAGCTTGTAAAAGTCACATTGGCGGGCAAGAACTACTATGCAAAGACAAACAGATACGGAATTGCAAGTTTCAGCATAAAGCAGAACATGAAAGTCGGAAAATACATTATAAGAACTACATACAAAGGAACCTACAGCCTTAACGTGATAACTGTAATCAGGTGAATAACATGAAAAGGAGATTAATCATTTTTATATCTTTAATTTTAGTTTTGCTGACCATTACTGCGGTTTCTGCAAACAACCAGACAACGTTCAAGCATATTCAGACAGAAATCGACAATGCAGATGAAGGCTCGACTGTCACGATAACGCAGGACATCAAGGACAGCGACAACATCATAGTTAACAAAAGCATCTCCATCGAAGGTGATGGGGTGACACTGGACGGGAAAGACTGCATATTTGCAATACAAGCCCAAAACGTCACCGTCAGAGGAATCAACTTCGTGAACGGATGGTGTTTTGAGGTGTCAAACTCAACAACAATTATGTCATGCAGCTTCAAGAACAACTCTCCGGCGGACAACTGTCTTTTAAACCTGAACTTTGCAAACGGCACAAGAGTAAGCATCATAGACTGCAGCTTTGAGTCAAACACCCTTAAAAATGCGAAAAGAAGTGACCTGGGAGCGGTCATCACTGCCACTTCAGCCGACACTGCAGACAATCGGCTGACAATTGTCAACTCGACATTTTCCAGCAATTTCGGATACTCAAGCGGAGCGATACTCCTTAATATGGACGAAACAGCTCTCAGCACAGTCATCAAAAACACAACATTCACCAAAAACACCGGCCTTACAGGGGCAATAAGCGTCAATAACACAAAGGCAAGGAATTATCTGAAAATCACCAACTCAAAATTCTTCAAAAACAATATCCTAAGTTACAGCAATTATAAAAAGTATTTTAAGGGAATAATAGATGACGACGGCACATTCATGGATGAAACAGACATATTCAATGCCATCAGCAGGTCATACGACATTTCAGTTGAAGGCTCAAGGGAAATCTTTGATGCGAAAAGGGGTCCGATACCTGTAGGCATTACCGATTTCGACATCTCCATAGAAGACTGCCAATTTACAAACAAGGATGAAAGAATCAATGATATGGAATTTCCAGAGGTTCAATCATGCATGCTGAAAAACAATAAAATCACTCTCACAAATTCCACATTCACGCTCGCCACCATTTATCTCAGCGATTACCAGTGCCAGATGAACGTCAAGAACTGCCTGTTCAACCGTTCCAGAATATTCTACTATTCTTATGACGTATCAGACAAGGATGATCCCTTCGATGAGGATGATTTAAGCGTGAATCCCGGCAAAATCGAGCTTAAGATAATCATCGAGTCATCCGCATTCATCGAACATGGCCAGACAGTAGCAAACGCAGTCATAATAAATTCAAGCTTTTACAATGCAGACGTCTCATCCCAAAACAATAGCATATTCATAAACAGCAGATTCATCAATTCAAGCATCGACGTTTCCAGAGACATATCAATAGACAGTTGCAGCTTCAGCAATTGCATACGCACAAATGGCGCATGCATACGCCTAGGAAGTTCTTATGAGTACAATTTCGACCCTTATGCTGACGAAATGAAGGCTGAAAGTAAAATTTCAGTTAAAAATTCGGTTTTCAAAAACAATTATGCAAAATATGAGGGCGGAGTGATTTATTGCAGTTCCGCAAAGGTGGAGATTTATGTTGAAAACTCCACTTTCATCAACAACACTGCCCGTAACGGAGGAGCAATCTATGCATTCGCCAAGAAGGGTTATGTCAAAAACTGCATTTTTGAAAACAACCTTGCAAGAAATACAGACAATATCGTCTACTATCCTCCGGAATATATTGAGGACATATTTCTGATTTGGGAATACCCCCAATATGAAACAAACAACGGATATCTGGCAGATACTTTATACAACAAGAATACCAAAGTCATCGGTGCGTTTTACTATGGAAACAGTGTATTTACAAACCTGACAATTGAGGGCAACTTCTGGGGAGTGAACATTCAGGACAGGGACGAGTTCATCTCCCAAAACATTGTCAAAAGCTCAGCTCCCGAAAGCTGGATTAACCTCATAGCAGTTAACGGAAGCGTGCGTTTTGTCTTGAACAACGGAAGTGAAGTAACCGAGATTCCTGATTACGAGATTGCATTGAAGGATGGTGAGGGCAACTTCAAGAGACTCACAATCAGAAACGGAGCTCTTGAAGTGAACGCAACAGACCCGCAAATCCATACCTCTTCAGGCATTGCGATAAACAAGCTTCCCGCCACAATAACCGTCACACAGCAGTCAGGCAATTACTATTCAAAAAAGGTCATCAGAGTTGTCCTGAAAGACATTGAGGGAAAAGCTATCCCGAACAGGGTGATATACCTTAAATTCAAAACCAACAAGGTGGTGTCCCTTAAAACAGACAGCAATGGTGTTGCATCATATACCGTGCTTATGAGTCCTGGCACATACAATGTGACCGCCACACTCAGCGACAGGACATACAAGGCAAACATCACTGCCCTTAAGAATGTCAAGGTGGTCAAGCTGCCGGTCAAGCTTTCAGTCAGGAAACTCACCGCAACATATGATTCAGGCAAGAAAATGAGCATCAAGGTTACGGATAAGGCGAACGGCAAGCCAATCAAGGGACTGAAACTCACAATAAAGGACACAACATCCAAAAGGACATACCATGCAACCACAAATGCAAAGGGAATAGCCGCTTTTAAGACTTCAACCCTGAAGGTCGGCATGCACCGCATCGAAATCACAACCGCCAACGGCAACTACGGCCTTTCAAAAGCAAAGACAAGCATCAAAATAACAAAAGCGCAGACTGTCATCAGCGCCCCTAAGATAATAAGCAAGTACAAGCTTTCAAGATACTTCAGCATTGCTGTAAAAAACAAGGCCACCAAAAAGGCGGTTAAAAACATATATGTAAAAGTGAAAATCGACAATAAAGTCATTAAAGTAAAAACAAATTCAAAAGGCATTGCGAAAATCAACACAAGACTGCTTAAGGTCGGAACCCACAGGGTTCTGATTACATCAGCAAACGCAAGCTACCTCATGTATGCCAAAAGCGCAATAACAATAAGAAAATAAGGATTTTCCATCCTTATTTCAATTTTTTATATTCTTCATCCGAAACTTCTTCAAACCATTCTGTAGATGTGTCCTCGCCGGGACATTCCACTGCGATATGGCTGAACCAGGAATCCTTTTTGGCTCCGTGCCAATGTTTAACTCCCACACCAATTTCAACCACACTGCCGGGCTTCAGGCTTACCGGGTCCTTACCCTCTTCCTGATACCATCCGCTTCCGGCCACACAAAGCAGTATCTGACCTCCTCCGGATGTGGCATGATGGATATGCCAGTTGTTTCTACATCCCGGTTCGAAGGTTACATTGGCCAAAAATACAGGGGATTTCTCAAAGTCCACCAAAGGATTCAGGTAGGACTGGCCTATGAAGTATTGTGCGAAGGCATCGTTTGAAATGCCCAAACCAAAAATGTTTTCATCATCGAACTCAGACATGACAATCACCTCAAAAATGTTTACATTCACAACAATTAAATTTTTATAAAAAAAATTTCGAAGCCACGGCAGGTAACTTCGAAATTCAAATAATTTTTCACGACTTGTTAGTCGTAATTATATTACTCCATCATACAATATAAAGTAGTCGGTTTGAATTATTATCCTGCAGATTATCATTAATAAAAATCGCCGATTCTTTTCAAATAGACTTAAGAAGCCCAGAAATGTCCCAAATTGCATGCCTTAACTGTCTTTTAAAGTTTCGATATCAACACCTCATGAAAAATTTTCGATTAGAATATCATGCCTGTTGAAGCCGTGAATCAGAATAGGTTTTGAAATCAATTTGATTGACCTCTTGTAATTCTCATATTTTCCCAGATAACAGCATTTCAAACTGCCAACTCCTATGCCGAGAGTCCTGAAAACATCAACAATACGTTCTGCAGAGTTAATGATCTTATTTCTAACGTTTTTGTAATCTTTACTTCCAACACACAGTTCACAAAGGATTATTTCAACATTATTATTTTTATCAGCATTCTTGTCAATTAGAATACAATCTGTGGATTTGTTTTTATTTTTTGACAGGCATTTTTCTATTTCATCACCATCCAAAATAATATAATCATCAAAGTTTCCTTTTAGAATACATTTCCGTTCCCTGCATCTTTTTTTGAAAATCTCAGACGAATCCTTAAAAACTCCTGAGGAATAATACTCCTTCAAAATTTCCTCCATCATCAAATCACCCATTTTTTGAATTAATAATGTCCCTTGACTCGTCATACATGTCCTCAATAACAGGGCTGAAAACGCCATCGATAAATCCTGTTTCATTGACATCGAATTTAAAGACCTCAGATGAATCGTTTTTAAGATTATATATGTTAATTTCATCATAATTTAAGACATCCTCTTTTAAAAATCCCAAATCACCCAAGGAATCCGAATTAACATTTGAAAGCCGGATATGATTGTTGAACTGCTCCAGGATGTAGTCACTATGTGTAGTCAGGATTATATTCAAACCGTTATTGGCCAGATTAACAAGATATTTAACAAGAATTCTCTGATTTGCGGGATGCAGATGATTTTCAATTTCTTCGATGATTAAAGTATCGCCCACATCCAATTCATACTTCAGATAATTTATCAGAGGAGTTAATTGTTTAACTGATGATGAAACTAAACTGAAATCAAATTCACATCCTGCATTGTTGTCGGCGAATATCAAATCATCATACACCCCATTGTATTTGAAGTTGATTTTGCCGTTCAATATTTCATTTTCGATTTTAGAGGCTATTTTACTGAAATGATTGTTTCTGATTTCCCTTTGCGTATTCAGATAGCTGAAAATCATGTCCCTTTCTATTGATGAAATCATCTTTAATCAGGAAAGCTCGTCTGAAAGAATCGATTTGAACTTATCAGTTGTTGATTGGGCTGATGCAGAATGTATAATGACTTGTTCCTGTTCGTTTTAGCATATGCCTATGCCAGAGTTGAGTACAATACAATCGAAAAGACATCATATCGATTGATGAGTTTTGATAATGACAGATAATCCAATTTTATTGAAACATTGCCAGATTCTCTTTTGAAATCAAAAAGAACCCTATTCTTTAATTTGATTTTGTTCTGTTTAATGCCGTTTGAACCCGTCAATTTTAAACTGCCGCAATCATTGTAAAAGCCCAAATTATTAAACGAGATTTCAAACGATTCACCCGAAGCGGCATTGTTCAGCAAATCCAAATTTGAAATGAAATTGCTTTTTAAGTTATTTTCAATTAAAGACAAATGCTGTTTTTCAATGCCTTCGCAAAAGAGCCTGTCGAATTTTTTTGCATCAAAACAAAAAGGTTGCTTGAAAAAATCCGGATCAAATTCAAGATAATCCAGCAATTCATCGTTGAACTAATTGAAAGTATTTAAATCACTTTCCAGTAACTTTTCAACTGACAAATCACTGAATGATGCTACATCAACAATTGAAGTTAAAATGGAATGGATCAAACGGGAGATATATGATTTTCCGGAATTATTATGGCCTACAAAAATTGTCAACGGTTTCAGTTCAATTTCTGCATGACCTATAGGTCCAAAATTTTCAATTTTCAAAACATTCATCTTATCACCATCATTTTTATTCTCAAAGTTCAGTCCTTTCAAATTAATGTTTTCCATAATCCAGTCTCCAAAATATTTTCTATTGAATTTAGTAATAGATTATATTTTGGGATATTTCAATGTTTATCAAGTGCCGGATGTGTTTTTTCATAGATATGTTTTTATCAACGACTATTAATAGTTTAACTTTAAAATAAGAGCAATATTTCAAAACAAAGCATTTTTACAATATTAAGACAATATTTTCTTAAAAGTAACTAAAAACTCACCAAAACTTTAAATACAGCCTCAAATAATTCCAATTCAAGGTGATAAAATGTTAAACTTTAAAAAACTTTCAAAAGTGTATTTCAGTCCCTCAGGAACTACAGAAAAAATAGTAAATGAAGTTGCCAAAAACTTCAACATGAACCGTGAAAACTATGACCTGCTGAGTTTCGATGAGGAAAAGAACTTCGAGGACGAACTTGTAATTATCGGAATGCCGGTTTTCAACGGAAGAATCCCGAAGCTTGCACGCAAAAGACTATCCCGAATGAAAGGAAACAATACCAAGGCGATTGTCATTTTGAATTATGGAAATATGGAATACCTGGACGCTCTATTGGAGCTGACAGATCTCTTAAAAGAAAACAACTTCAATATCGTTGGTGTTGCCACAACAGTAAGCCAGAATTCACTTTTTAACGAAATCGGATACAACCGCCCGGACGAATTTGATCTGGCCAGGATAGATGAATTTTCAAAAAGGGTTTTAAAAAAGCTCGAAAACAACGAGGACAATGAGATATTCGTAAGCGGATACAAGCCGTATACACAATACACCAAACCTACGTATTCCATAAACTGCGATGAGGACCTGTGCACCGAATGTCTTGACTGCTATTACACCTGTCCTGAAGAGGCAATACCTGAAATGGCCCCCACACTAACGGATATAGACAGCTGTACATCCTGCAGCACCTGCATCAACGTATGTTCGGAAGGTGCAAGGTCTTTTCAGGGTCCTGCCTATGAAGCCGAAAGGCAGGATGCAATCAGCAATTACATGGAAAGAAAAGAGGCCGAATTCTACCTGTAGTGCACATCATGTGCACACCATTTTTTTAAACATCTCTGCCTGCCGATTTAATTAATTTTTGATTAAATATTTCCACATACTTTTCACTTTTCACACCAAATCTGAAAGGATCCTTTGCAGATACTTTAAAGTCCTTTAGAATTTAACCAACATTGATTGTATAATATATATGGTTTTTCAAAATATTGCTGGTGAAGCCGTTGTGCTGCCGCCGACAGCCATGATGTCCCGCTTTTTTTGGAATGTTACAGCTTGAAACCTGTCCCTATGAACTGTGCAACGTCCCTTCCTGCATCATCTGAAATGTCAACATTGATTATGGAAGATGTACGACCGCTTTTGCGGCATGTTGCCTTTGCAAAGAGTTTGTCGCCTTTTGGAGCTGAAAGGTAATGGATATCAACCTGCTGGGCAACGGTAAGTTGGTGGATTTGATTTGACAGCACTGCAAAAGCGAAATCCGCTAGTGTGAAAATCACACCGCCCATGACTCCCCCATAAGCGTTTCTGTGATCGTCAGTAATTTCCAAAGAGCAGACAGCCTCATCCTCTGTAAGCTCATCCAATGTGACGCCGGTCATGACGGCGAACTTGTCCTTGTAGAAGAATTCCCTTGCACTTTCAATTGTATCAAAATTAGCCATATTTTTCACCCAATAGTTAATTATATTCTAAAGAATACTTAATATTTTTGAACATCCGCAACATAATAAGCCAAACTTAAAAGCCATTTTTCAACATGATCTTTGAAGCTTCGGAATCGCCCAGACAACAACAATCGAAACAAGGCATGAGACTATTATGGCCGGAGGATAGAAGAGGTATCCGGCAAGCATTGCTGAGCAAACAATAACGATTGTTGAGATGTACTGAAGATTGCTTTCCAAAGCCATCTTAAGGGCAACATTTCCCCTATCCACTTTTTTCAGGGCACTTGAAGTTACAATTGACAGCAGTGCAACCACAATAAAGTCAATTCCGTAGCAGGCCTGAGCCACAAAGGAATAGAAATTCGTAGCCACGAATGTTGATAAAAACGGAATCAATGATAAAACAAACATTGATGCTCCAATCAGCCAGATAACCTTAAAATCAATTCTGTTAACGATTGAAAAGAGATTGTTGTTGTAGTTCCAATAGTTAAAACATACCACGAAGCTTATTGCATAGGCTATGAATTCCAGCTTCAAATCAAAGAGGCTCTGCCAGTCCCCTCCGGAAGCCATCGTAATTTCAAGAACAATGATTGTTAGAATAATCGCCACAATAGCATCGAACAGCGCTTCAAAGCGTTCACTACTTTCTATTGGAGATTTGACCATGCACGCCAGCGCAAACCAGAATAGGGTGGACAGAATACATGAGATATAGATTCCCTGAGGATAAACAGTGTATGAGAATAAAAACCCAATCAGGATAATTGCAATAGGAATGTATCTTCTGTGGTCCTTTAAATTGATTACCTTAAGGCGTTCATTGTAAGGATCCGCCCGGACAATCAGATAAGTTGACAGAGCATATAAGACATTGGTCAGTAAAAACAGAAGTCCGAACATTGTCTCGGCTGGAATCGAATTCGGATACAGTGACAGCCATGTTGCAAAATACGGGACAAGGGATATTATAAAAATCAGAATCCCGTAAACCAGCACAACAGAGTTGTTTATCTCCTCAACCATCTGAAACAGGAGGTGGTCGTTGTACCATGTGTTGAATATGATTAGAAAACATAAAAAATAGGTCACATACCTGATGTTGAGATGAAAGATTGCAGCCACTGTTGGCGTATCCGGCTGAGGCAATTTCAAAACAAGCACTGTAATAATAATCGCCAGAATGGCATCCATAAATGTTTCAAAACGGGTGGTCTTCATGATGATATCTTTGTCATCAATGATATAAAAACATCTATATTAAAAGAAACAATATATTAAATAAGGTGATATGATGGAATACGAAATCAGCGGAGGATCATTTCCAACAGTAATCTGTACCCTCAACAAGGGCGAGACAATGAAAGACGAAAGCGGTGCCATGGCATTCATGACATCCAACATCAAAATGGACACCAACACAGGAGGAGGTCTTCTAAAAGGACTTGGAAGAGCGCTGTCCGGAGACACCATCTTTTTAAACTTCTTTACAGCACAGTCAGACAACCAGAAAATAGCATTTTCAGCATGTTATCCCGGAAAAATCATTCCTATAAGACTGACCGGATCAAACACAATTATCGGTGAGAAGAATGCGTTTCTGGCTGCAGAGGAAGGCGTTGAAATTGACATGTACTTTAAAAAGAGACTTGGAGCAGGATTATTCGGCGGCGAAGGATTCATTCTTCAGAAATTTAGCGGCGAAGGAATGCTTTTTATAGAAATCGACGGAGAAGTAATCGAGCATGACCTCCAGCCGGGAGAAAAGATACTTGTAAACCAGGGTCACATTGCTGCAATGGAAGAAAGCGTTGATTTTGACATCGAAAGAGTGAAAGGAGTCAAAAACATGCTGTTCGGTGGTGAAGGACTGTTCTTTACCAGACTAACAGGACCTGGAAAAGTGTGGATACAGACCATGCCTGTAAGCAAACTGGCCGATGCGATAATTCCGTACCTGCCGGAAACTACCACCAGAGATTAGATTGGATTTTCAATCCAATCACCTTTTTAAGACCCCCTCAGCCAAAGCCTACACCGAAATTTGAACCTCACCCCAAAACAGAACCATTTCCAACAAACCAAAAATAATCAAAAAAAGAAAAAAATAAACAGGAAAAAACCTATACGAACCCCTGATAAACCGACATCAAATTGAAGATTTTTAGGTTCTAAATATACATAAAAGGAGGTTAAATACCTCCCATAATGTAAATAACATGATTTATAAAGACTTCGCGGTTTAACACTTCCTTTTGAATTCTTATATCAACAATATGATGCAAAGCAATAATGAAATCAATAAACCTAAAACATCCAAATCATTATCAGATGATACAGTTAATGTATCAAACTCATTATTCTCAGTAACATTTCCATTATTATTTTCCTTTTCATCATTTAAGATATTTTGACCTTGACTAATGCTTTTTGAAACTGATTCATGATTTTCTGATAATGTGTCCTGGGTTTCAAAACTTTCTGAAGCTACAGGAGAGACAGTCTTGAAAGATTGTGAATATTCTGAACCGGAATCTTCCGAAGACTCATCATCACATGTGTCTTCACAATGATCATCACTACCAGAATCGGTATCTGTCCTGTTTTCAGGTGAATAATCAGTTTTATATGCAAGAAGTGGTTCATCACAACAGTGTGAAACTAATTTGCAGAATGTTACGGATGAACAGGTATAATTTCCACACAAGGAACTATTCCAATCATC
The DNA here is from genome assembly GCF_030539555.1 of Methanobrevibacter sp. GTDB lineage: Archaea > Methanobacteriota > Methanobacteria > Methanobacteriales > Methanobacteriaceae > Methanocatella. The sequence goes on from NZ_JAUNXX010000019.1 coordinate 26,258, forward strand.
AGAATCCTCATAATCTTCATAATCATCATAATCATCTGAT
>NZ_JAUNXX010000097.1 GCF_030539555.1 Methanobrevibacter sp.
GCGCAGCTGTCAGAACAGAAAAGAGGGAATAAGAAAAAATAAGGAATAAAAGAAGGAATTAAAGAGGAAAACGAAAAAATAGCCATGAAAATGCTAACAAATGGAGAAAACGAAGAAAAAATAAAAAAATACACAAACATTACAGACGAAAAAATAAAAGAACTAAAAAACAAATTAAAACTCTAAAGTAACAAAATCTCCATCTTTGATGTTTAATTCATCTCTTAATTTCATTACAGCAATAAATTCCAAATAATTTTCTTCATGAGTAGTTTTTGCTGGAAATACAATAGCCCCTTCAATTTCATTTTCCAAAATAGCTTTAATATACTTTACAGCACCAAAACCTTCGTCAGGTTTAATAATATTTTTGCAATTATTTTTAATTTCACTGATTTCATCCAAATATTCATCACTGACAACAACATTCAGTGTTCCTGGATATGGAATGAATCCAAGATTTTTCTCAAACTCCTTTGTGTAAAATTCCTGTGATAGAAAATATGCTGCTTTTCCCAAACCGGTTGTAACTTCACCATCAATTTTCATGAAATAACCCCTAATTAAATAATATGTAATTAAGATAACTGTAAAAATTTTAATCATTATTTTAATAAAATGATATTATAAAAAACCATTCAATAATTTTATTAAATAAATATACATTCAATACTATAAATTAATTCATTTTAATTAATAAACATTATTAAGAAATTTATATAATATTAAAAAAACAAAATAATACTTATAGAATTTACAGGGTAATAGAAATGGAAATAAAAACTATCTCAACAGATGTGCTAATAATTGGATCTGGTGGGGCCGGTTCTAGAGCTGCAATAGAAGTTGATGACGCAGGCTTAAAACCCCTCATAGTTTCAAAAGGTCTTTCATTCAGATCTGGTTGTACTGGAATGGCAGAAGGCGGATACAATGCTGTTTTTAAAACAGTTGATAAAGAAGATTCAATAGAAGCTCACATAAACGATACATTAAAAGGTGGAAGTTACCTCAACGACGAAAAGCTCGTTGAAATATTAGTCAATAAATCCCCAAAAAGATTAATAGACCTAGAAAATTATGGAGCTCTATTTGACCGTCAGGAATCTGGTGAAATTGACCAAAGGCCATTTGGTGGACAATCTTTTAGAAGAACATGTTATCAAGGGGATAGAACAGGTGCTGAATTACTAAATGCACTTAAAGAAGAAATCATTAGACGAGATATAGAATGTATTGAAGAAGTAATGATAACATCTCTTGTATGTGAAGGCACCCAGGTGATAGGTGCATGTGGATTGAATCTAAAAGATTCCAGTTTAATATATTTCCAAGCAAAATCAACAATATTGGCCAGCGGAGGAGCTGGTCAATTATACCCTGTAACCTCAAACACATTCCAAAAAAACGGAGACGGTTATGCAATAGCCTACAAAGCTGGCGCTAACTTGGTAGACATGGAGCAAATTCAATTCCACCCGACTGGAATGGTAACTCCCGAATCAAAAAAAGGAGTTCTTGTAACAGAAGCCGTCAGGGCCGAAGGTGGAAAACTTCTCAATAAAGATGGTGAAAGATTCATGTCAAAATACGCTCCTGAAAAAATGGAATTGGCTACCCGTGATGTAGTTGCCCGTTCAATCTATCAGGAAATAATTGAAGGACGAGGAACCGAAAAGGGAGGAGTATACTTAGATATTTCACACTTGCCTGACGATGTTATCGATGAAAAACTTGAAACCATGGTGCTTCAATTTGAAAATGTGGGTGTTGATATCAAACACGAACCAATAGAAGTAGCTCCTACAGCACATCACTTTATGGGTGGTTTAAAAATCAATACTGATGCATCAACATCACTCGAAAACCTATTTGGTGCAGGTGAAGTATGCGGAGGAGTTCACGGAGCAAACCGTTTGGGCGGTAATGCACTGGCAGACACACAGGTGTTTGGAAAAATAGCAGGTGAAAGCGCATCCAAAGCTGCTAAAAAAACTGAACTAAAAATAAACGAAAAAATGGCTCAAGAAGAAGCTTCAAGAATCGAAAAATTAATCAAAAAAGGTTCAATAAAACCACAGGAATTTAAAAATAGAATTAAAAATTTAATGTGGGAAAAAGTAGCTATTGTAAGAGATGAAAAAACCCTAAATGAAGCTTTAAGAGAGCTTCAGGAAATGCAAAAAGAGTTAAACGACCTAAATGTGAGCGATAAAAAACAATACAACAGCGAACTTGTAACAGCTCTTGAAGTGATTAATATGGTTGAAATTTGTATTTTAACTGTAAAATCTGCAATATTACGTAGAGAAAGTAGAGGTGCTCACTTTAGATCAGATTTCCCTGAAAGCCTGGATTCCTGGAAAAAGAGCATTGTAATTAATAAAAATAAAATAGAATTTGAAGCTAGATAGCTTCTTTTAATTCTTTTAATTCTTCAATGGCTTTTCTAGCTTTATCATAAATTTCCTGTTCATCCAAAACAACTAATTTTTTATTTTCCATTAAAATTTTACCATCACAAATAGTTGTATCAACATTGGAACCGTTTGCAGAGTAAATAATGTTGGAACTTAAATTGGAACTGTTCGGAACCATATTGGCTGAATTGGTATCAATCAAAATAATATCTGCCTTCTTGCCCACTTCAATAGAACCTATTTCATCATCCAGACCTAAAGCTTCAGCACCTTTAATAGTCCCCATAGCTAATGCCTCATCTGAAGATAAAACCTTAGGGTTGAGAGTGGAAACTTTTTGAAGTAAACTGGCTGTCTTCAACTCTTCAATCAAATCCAGATTATTATTTGAAGAAGCACCATCAGTTCCTATACTTACACAGATGTCATTTTCAATTAACTTAGAAACCGGAGCAATTCCTGAGGCCAATTTCATATTACTGCATGGGTTATGTGAAATTTTAACATCGTTTTTCTTAATAATTTCAATTTCATCATCACTTAACCATACACTATGAGCAGCAACAACATCAGGACCTAAAAAACCGATTTTATCCAAGTATTCAAAAGGTCTGAGTCCTTTTTCATCTAAAATATCATTGATTTCCTTTTCAGTTTCGGAAACATGAATATGAATTCCCATATTATACTCATCAGCTAACTGACGGACTTTAATTAACAAATCTTCAGAAGCTGTATAAGGAGAATGAGGTCCAAAAAATACTTTGATTCTTCCATTAGCCATTCCGTTACAATTATCAAATAATGAAAGATTCTCTTTGATTTCATTTTCTCTTTTTTCAGCATCGCCAAAGTCAATCATTCCATATGATAAAACAGCTCTGATGCCTGCCTCATCAACTGCACGGGCAACATCTTCCATATAGAAATACATATCGCTGAAGGTGGTAGTTCCTGACTTTATAAGCTCACAAGCACCCAATAATGCACCAATATAACAATATTCTTCGTTAAGGTTCGCTTCCATTGGCCATATATGATCATTTAACCAACTGTCTAAACTTAAATCATCGGCAAGACCTCTGAATAAGGTCATTGATAAATGAGTGTGAGTATTAACAAATCCCGGAAGTGCAATCTTTTCACTAGCGTCGATGATTTTATTCGCTTCACTTTCATCGATTTTATCGGAAATTTCAGAAATAATATTATCTTTAATTAAAATTGATTGTTGTTTATCTTCAAAATTATTTGGATTTAAAATTAATGCGTTCTTGATTAATATAGTATTATAATTCATAATAACACCTAAAAAAAATAAAAAAAGTGGTTAAAAACTTATTTATAAGTTTTTAATAGCTAATTTAATATCATCAGCTTTAATAGTTTTACGTTTTGCGATTTTTGCTACTTGAGTAGCTTCTTTAGCAACTTCACGAGCAACTTCTTCAACATATGCTGCTAATTCAGCTTTAGCGTCTTCGCTTACTCTTTCTGCGCCAGCTTCTTTAATAATTCTAGCAATAGGAGCTTTTGGTATTTCAGACATGTTTTTCACCTCGTTCAAGTCAATTAAAACTTAAGACTAAGTGAATAATCTTAAGTTAGATATACATTATAATATGACTTAATATTTAAAGATTTTGCTTAAATCACCAATAAAACAAAAAAATAAGAAAAAATATATAAAAAAACTTAAAATTAATCATGATTAATAATATAAAATACTGAAAAA
>NZ_JAUNXX010000052.1 GCF_030539555.1 Methanobrevibacter sp.
CCTTCATGAGTGCATCTACCAACGAAAAAGAATGTGTAACTTTAAAAGATCAAGTGGAAACTGAATTGCCAGAAAACGTATTCGGAAACATGGAAATCGTTATTGATGGTGTAGATGAGGAATCCGTTAAAGCCGCTATGAAAGCAGGTATTGAAGCTGCTTGCCAAGTACCGGGTGTTATTGAAATTGGTGCAGGTAACTATGGCGGAAGCTTAGGACCTTACCAAATCCACTTACAAGATTTATTCTAGAGAGTTTAACTCTCTTCTCTTTTTTATTTTTCTGGATTGAGAGTAATGAACTTTAATCTGAAAAATACTTTTTTTACAATTTTTATTTTATTGCTTCTGTTTTTAAGTATTGGAATTATTTCAGCTTCTGAAAACATCACTCTTTCTTCTGATGATGGTAATGTTGATTTTTCTGAGTGTAGTGATGTTGAATTAATTGCTGATGCTGGTGAAGCTCAGGTTGATAAAATTACAAATACGTCTATTAAATCTAATGCGCTGTCGGTGTATTATGGTGAAAAAACAGCTTTGGTTGGTTATTTGAAGGATCATACCGGACAACCTCTAAAAAATAAAAAATTAACTGTATCCTTTGATGGTAAAAAATATACAAGGATTACTGATAAAAATGGTAAAATCGTTTTGAATTTAAATCTCAAACCAAATACCTACAAAGCGAATATTAATTTTGAGGGTGACTCAAATTATTCCTCTAGTCATTATAGTTCAATAATTAAAGTTTTAAAAGCACCCACTTCTTTAAATGTTAATGATTATAGCACATATTATAATTCCGATTTATTTTTCAAGACAAAGGTAATAAATAAGGTCACCGGAAAGCCAATAAGTGGAATTAAAGTATTATTCAAAGTCTATTCTGGAAAAAAATTATTCAAATCAGTTTATGCAAAAACTGATAAGAACGGTATTGCAACTTTAAATAAAAATTTAAATGTGGGATTGTATAGGGTTCATGTTTCAATTTCAAGTAATGACCAAAAAAAGAATGCATTGTATAAAAATTCTAAAAATACGGCTACATTAAAAATTAAACCCACTTCCGAAATGGGGTGCTGTTCTATTTATCTGCAGGTTACTTCTTCAGAAAGTTTGACAGGTTTTAGAAGAGATTCTACCTATGCGGCAGACATGACAATCAAACCTGTTGTTTGGTATGGTAGATTGGCAATAAAACAATATAAAACTAATGGGGGATATTCGTTCCATTCAATAACAACTGCTGATGGGTGGCATATTGCCACAGGTAGCGCTGATGCTCCAAGAACTAATCTTGCAATTGAAAAATTAGCAGGATCTATGGTAAAGTCTGGTGTTATACAACAAGCTAAATTAATAACCATTAGAAAATATTTGGCATCTATAGGGTATAATATAGGCCATGTTGCAATCAAATCTCCAACTGGATTGTATGCTATTGTATGGGTTAATGGATATAAAATAGGAAAATTAAATCCCGGCGAATATATTTCCGTTCCTAACTCAAAAGACTCTTTTAGGTTTGGCAAATACTCTTCCTTTGATAAAAATCCTGTAAATGCTGCTGTTAAGATTGCGGCTACTGATCCTTATGGGGTTAACAGGAGAGATATTGTGGTTTATCATTGGAAAGCAACAACAAAAGAGGGTTCAACAACATCTCTAGTTAATGTATATAGTTCTAATGACAATGGTAAACTTGTAGGTAGGAGTACAGGTTATTTAAAAGATAATATTTACTTTAGAAATGTTTTTTATAGCAAAAATAGCCTTCCAATAGCTCCAAGCAAAAAATTTTTAGGATTTTATAAATTCGGATACATTAACAAGTTTAAAATTCAGACTACTGTTACTGCTCCATTAGTTGTAGCTTCACTCAACAATTCAAAAATTTTTAAAATCACTGTTAAAAATAAAGCCACAAATAAAGCTATTCATGGCCTTATTATAAAGGTTAAATTGTTCACTGGAAGTAATTATAAAACATATACATTCAAAACGAATAATGGTGTTGTTAATTTCAATACTTCCAAATTAAGCGTTGGTGTTCATAATATTGTAATCTTTTCTGGTCATGATAGATATTATGCATCAAAAGTAAGCAGAATTACAATTAAAAATTAGAGAAGCTATTTCTCTAATTCTTCTCTTGTTATTTTTGCTATCTCTTTATTTGTTAAATTTTTACCGATAATTTCTTCATTCTTTTCTAAATCCTCAATTAATTTCTCAAAAGTTGTTCTGTCAGGACCTGAAATTAAATGAGAGTGGATATTGTTTACACAATCATATAAATTATCTATTGCTGCTTTTGCGTCAGTGTTATTGTTTAAATAGTCGTTGAATCTTGCACCGTCTTCCAAATTCATTGTATTGATTTTACGTTTTAGGGGGGTTTCAACTCCGGGTATGTGATAATCAATGTTTTCAAGAGTGCATCCATGTTTACTAATTATTTCAAATTCATTGAATATCTCATCAGATGTGTGTCTTACGGTTAATCTTAAAACATGAGGTCTTGTTGACTCGTAGTATAAATCCTTTCCTCCGATTATTTCTGGAGATACAATTTTATCCGCACCCGCTTTTCTAAGACGAGAAATGTTTTCCAGTTTGCTGGCCCTTGATACAATCCATGTGTCCTGATTTGTTTCACGGATTGTTAAAACAATAAATAAATTATCAACATCATTACCAATACTTACAATTACACTATTGCATTTGTCTCCGGCCAATCTGGATATCAAATCATCTTCAGTAGCATCTTTTTGAATAACAACAACTGAATCACTTTCTTCAATACTTTCACATACTTCTTCACTTTTATCAAACACGATGACATTCTGATTTCTTTTTGTCAATTCATCAAATACTACTTTTCCAACTCTTCCAAAACCACAAAGAATAAAATAATCGTCCATTTTACTAATTGTCTTCATCTTCCTTGCTCCTTTTGAATATGTGCTCATTTTTTCCTGAAAACTTGTTAACATTATATTAAATACATATGCAAGTAGCGCCACTCCTCCCAAAGCTAATGTAGTTGCAAAAATCTTCTGAATTCCAGTATGGGGGGTGTAGTCTCCATAACCTACAGTGGCCATAGTAATGACAGCATAATAAACTGAATCAATGAGATTTAATTTCATTATAAAATAAGAACCTACAATTCCATAGACAAATAATGCAATGATTAACATTATTCCGCTTGTTACATATTGTGTAGGTAATCTTGTTAAAAGTCTAATTGTTATTTTTCTCATGATGTTTTTTCCTTAACTTAAGATAATTATATTTATATTAAGTTGTTATATTTTAATTTAAAGGTGATTTTTTGGATCCTATTGATATGATGGTTACAGATTATAATTGTGAATATTTGGGGTTATCAAGACTATGTCTAATGGAATCTGCAGGAAAATCCTTAGCAGAAGAGGTAGGTAAAATTGCAGTTTATGCATTTTCAAAACCCGTTAAAGTAGTAATTTTCACAGGTTCTGGTGGAAATGGGGGTGACGGGTTTGTAGCGGCGCGTTACTTATTAAATAGGGGCTACGATGTGGATATTTACATGTTGAAGGATAATATTCATTCTCAAGATGCTAAGACCAATCTGGAAATTCTGAATAATATGAAACCACGTCTGTCTCGTTTAAATATTTTAAATTTAAAAACATTGGATGATATTGATAATTGTGAAGTTGCAAATGAGGATAAATCCGAATTTATAATTGTTGATGGGCTTCTGGGAACTGGAATTAAAGGTAAATTGCAAACCAATATTAGAAGAGCTATCGAAGTAATCAATGAATCCAATGGTTTGAAAATAAGTATTGATGTTCCTTCTGGAATGGATCCATTAACAGGAAATATTGATGATATGGCAGTAATTCCAGATTATACAATCAGTTTTCATAAAATCAAAACTGGCATAAGGGATGCTGATGAAGAGGTGGTTGGTGGCCTTGTAACTGCGGACATTGGAATTCCTTTTGAAGCGGAATATTTTGTTAATTATGGTGACTTTTTAAGACTTAAAAATAGAAATCCCAAATCACATAAAGGAAATAATGGTAGTTTGCTTGTAGTGGGGGGCAATAAAGACTATTCTGGTGCTCCAGCTATTGCAGGAATGGCTGCTATTGGTGCTGGTGCAGATTTGGTATACGTTGCAAGCCCGAGCAAATCCGCTGAAGCAATTAAATCAACATCTCCTGATTTAATAGTCAAATCACTTGACGGCGATAAATTATCTTTATCTCATTTGGATGAAATTTTAAAACTTTCTCAGAAGGTTGATGCAATATTGATTGGTCCTGGCGCAGGAATTGATGAGGATACCTCAAAATTATTCAATGTTTTAGTTACAAAAATTAAAAAACCAATAGTTCTGGATGCTGATGCCTTAAAGCAAGTTGAATTATCTTTAATCAAAAATCGTGAGGATATTATTTTAACTCCCCATATTTTTGAGTTCAAATCATTTTTCAATATTGGTGATGATTTAAAATTGGACATTGATTCTTATGATTTTAGAAAAGTTGATGAAAACATTACTGAGTTTCAACAAATCACTCGCCAAATTAAAGGAACTGTTGTCGTTAAAGGACAATATGATTTGGTATTGTCTAAAAATAAGTTTAAAATTAACAAATCAGGCAATTCTGGAATGACTGTTGGCGGAACTGGCGATGCATTGGCAGGAATATCTGCTAGTTTACTTGCACAGGATTTATCCACTTTCGATTCTGCTAGTTTGGCTACTTTTATTAACGGCCTTGCTGGTGATAGGGCATTTGAAATTAAAGGAAATGGATTTTCTGCAACGGATTTAGTTTCACATATTGGTAGTGTGATAAAAGATGGATTATGTTAAAGGAATTTTTTTAAACAGACCAAATAGGTTCATTGCGGAAGTTGAAGTTGAGGGAGCTTTAGAAATAGCACATGTTCCAAACACGGGCAGATGTAAAGAGCTTCTGGTTGAGGGTGTCACTGTTTGGTTAAAACCTTCTGATAATCCGAAGCGAAAAACCAAATTTTCACTTCACTTTGTTGAAAACAAAGGGGTTTTGGTATCACTTTACTCCCAACAAGCAAATAGTATTGTGTATGATGCAATTATTGATGGAAAAATAAAAGAGCTTGCCGGTTATGATTATCATCAAAGGGAAAAAACAGTTGATAATTCAAGAATTGATATATACCTTGCAAATCGTGAGGATGATTGTTGCGGAATGAATTTTTTGGTTGATTCTTGTTATGTTGAAGTTAAGGGAGTTACATTGGTGATTGATGGTGAAGCGAGATTCCCTGATGCCCCCACCGAAAGGGGTGCAAAACACTTGAATGAATTAATAAAACTTAAAAAAGATGGAAATCGTTGCTGTGTATTTTTTTTAATTCAACATCCTGCCGGAAATTCATTCAGACCGAATTGGGATAATGACCCTATCTTTTCCAAAACGCTAAATGAAGCATATGGGGAGGGTGTTGAAATACTCGTTTATAAATGTGACAACCAGTTGGATGGAATTAGTTTAATACCTGAATCTTTAGATTTTAATTTGGGAAAAAGTCTCTCCAATGGCATCGTTAATGACTAATGTGGCTAATTCATCATAAGGAGTTTCACTTTTATTAATCAATACTAGATTTTCGCCGTTGAAGTAGTTTATAAGGCCTGCAGCAGGATACACGACAAGTGAAGTTCCTCCGATTATCAATGTTTCAGCATTTTGAATATAATCTATTGAAAAGCTTAAAACGGCATTATTCAGTGGCTCTTCATATAATACTACGTCAGGTTTTACAATTCCTCCACATTCGCATCTGGGAATACCTTCATTTTCTAAAATATAATCTAATCCATATTCTTTACCGCAAATCTGGCAATAATTTCTATGGATGCTTCCATGAAGTTCCATGACCTCTTCACTTCCTGCCTTTTGATGAAGTCCATCAATGTTTTGTGTTATAACTGCCTTTAACTTTCCGGTTTTTTCCAAATTTGCAAGTGCAATATGTGCAGAATTGGGTTTTGCATCTTTAAAGATGAGATTTTCCTTATAATAATTGAAAAATTCTTCTGTATTGTCAGTATAGTAAGTATGTGAAACCAGATTTTCCGGCGTGTCCCCATATTTCTCTAGACTTTTAAAGATTCCACTTTCAGACCTGAAATCTGGAATTCCGCTTTCTGTTGAAACGCCTGCTCCTCCAAAAAAGACAATATTGTCTGATGAGTCAATAATTTCCTGTAATTGATTGATTTTTGACATGTTAATTATTATGCATTTTAAAACATTTAAAAATGTTTAAATATTTTTTCCATAAAATATTATTATAAAGTTGTTATTAAAATGGTGGGCGAACACATTGACAGAAGATATTGATAAGTCTAATCTTGATTGGATGATTTACTGGTCATTTAAAGGACATAATCCGCGAAATAGTCAGATTGTTTTAATCAATAAAATTAACCATGCCATTAGCAAAGGCTATAAAAATATTATTTTGGAAGCCGGTACCGGTACGGGCAAGTCTGCAATCGCAACAACGCTTGCCAATATGTATGATGATTCATACATTTTAACAATGACAAAACAACTTCAGGAGCAGTATTTGGATGATTTTGAGGATATGCTTGTTGAAATTAAGGGTAAAGGAAATTATCCCTGCAACTATAATGGAAGTTGTGATTTTTGTATTAAGGATGAATATAATTTGAGAAAATGTGATGATTGCTCTTTTAAATTAGCTTTTAAGCATGCGATTGATGCCGATAATGTCATTACCAATTATGATTTCTTTTATTATATGGGTGTTGCAAATAAGCTGCTGGATTCTCGTGAACTGTTAATTTTGGATGAAGCCCATAATTTGGAGCGTAAAATGTTGATGTTGTCTTCGCACAGTTTAAGTCGTGAATATATTTCAACAAAATTCGGTATTGATATTTTTGAATCTATGATGAACAATTCCATTTCTTTCAACCGTCTGAAAAGGGATTCTCATTATTGGATTGAACTGTGTGATGATTTGATTAATGTTTGTAAAGAGCGCATTAGGGAGATTGATGGAGAACATAAAAGAGATGTTCAGGTTACATTGGATGAATTTGAAAATGACCCCTCAAAATTTTCAAGTCAGGATTATATCGAAAAGCAAAGATTGGAAACTGACATGAAATCATTTGCAACAATCAGTTTGGGGTTGGCGGCTGATGATTTGATTATTGATTTGCCTAATCGAAATGACATATTGGGCGGTAAAATGGACATATCCGCTGAGTTTAAACCATTCTCAGTTTCTGATGATACTCAAAACTTATTGGAATTGGGCAATGTCCGCATATTTCTGACAGGAACTTTGGGAAACATGGAAAAATTCTGCCAATGGAATAATATAGATGTTAATGAAACTTATTATATCTATCAAAAATCACCATTTGATGTTTCTAAAAGACCGATATATCCGGAATTTGTAGCAAGCATGAGTGGAAAAACTCGTGGGGTTCCGAATTGGAAAAATGATAGGGCAATTTCAAAAATCAAGGAATTGTTGGATAGGCATCATAACGAAAAAGGAGTTATCCACACCTCAAGCAATGAACAGGCATTGTGGATAATTGAAAATTTAAAAGATTATCCATTGATGTTTGTCGGTGGTGATGATAGAAATATTATTTTAAGGCAATTTGCTGAGTCTGATAAAAACTTGATTTTAATAGGCGCTTCAATAAAGGATGGCGTAGATTTTAAAGGTGATTTGTGCAGATTTCAGATTATTTTCAAGGTCCCATATCCTCAATTGAATGAACAAGTCAAATATAGAAAGGCCTTAGATAAGTCTTGGTATTACTATCAGGCAGTGATGTCAATAATGCAGGCTTATGGTCGTGGAATTAGGGATAAAGATGATTGGTGTGTAATGTATATTATAGATTCTGATTTTATAAATCTTTTTGATTTCAATAAAGGCTTTTTCAATGAATATTTCATTGAAGCAATAAAAAAATAAGTAAAATGATAGCTATTAAAAGCTATCTGTTTAATTTTTGATAATTTCTTGCTTGAAGACCGTGGTATTTAATCATACCTTCGACTTCACTCTGTTCGGTTTCCTTGTCTTCAAATGTAATCTGTTCAATGCTGTGTAAGCTGAATGGAGATTTTCTAACTATCGGTTGGATTGAACCTTTGAACACTTTCATTACGACTTCTCCGCTTACTCTTTCCTGCATTTTGTCGATTGCTTGGTCAAGATCTTCTCTTAATGGTTCTTGCCAGAGGGCTCTGTAAACAAGGTCTGCATAAAGTGTAGACATGTATTCAGCAAATCTTAACTCATCAGTGGTTAAGACTAATTCTTCTAATGCTTGGTGTGCTGCAATTAATAATTTTGCACCAGGGGTTTCGTAGATTTCTCTGCTTTTAATACCAATCATTCTGTTTTCAATAGTGTCTACTCTACCGATTCCATGGGATCCTGCAATTTCGTTTGATTTTTTAATAATGTCGATTAAAGGCATCATTTCGCCGTTGATTGCAATAGGAATACCTTCTTCGAATTCGATAGATATTTTTTCAGGTTCATCTTTAGCATCTTCCCATGATGCAGTCCATTCGTAAATGTCTTCTGGAGGTTCATTTGCAGGGTCTTCTAGGACATCTCCTTCAATTGCTCTTCCCCAGAGGTTTTCATCGATACTGTAAATTTTATCATAACTTAACTCAATTCCTTTGGATTCTGCATATGCTTTTTCTTCAGTTCTTGTTAAGTTCATTTCTCTGATTGGTGCAATGATGTCCAAATCGGACATTGCAAGAATAACTGCTTCAAATCTGAACTGGTCGTTTCCTTTTCCGGTACATCCATGTGCAATGGCTGTTGCTCCTTCTTTTTCAGCGACTTCTATAAGTTTTTGGGCAATTAATGGTCTTGCAAAAGCTGTACTTAATGGGTATCCTTCATATTCTGCATTTGCTTTGATTCCGCGTGCGATGTATTCGTTTGCAAATTCTTCTTTAGCATCTATGTTGTAGTGTTTTAATCCGCCGATTTTGGCTGCACTATTTTTTGCTTTTTCCATTTCTTCTTCGCCTTGTCCCACATCTACACATGCGGTAATAACTTCTACATTGTATTTTTCTTCTAATAATTTAACACAAACGGAGGTGTCTAATCCACCACTGAATGCTAAGAGTACTTTATCAGCCATAATTAATCACCGTAAATAATTTTAAATAAAAATGAATATTCAAGGTTTATTTTTATTATTAATAGTATTTATAATTTAAAAAAAGTGGCAGAAGAAAAACTCTTAATTGAGGGAATATTTGAGGTTGAAAGTTATAGAGGGTTTTGAAAAATCAAAACCTCAATTAAGAGTTTAGAGTTCAAATAATTTTGTCTCTAATAATAATTTACATTTCATAATATATAAAGTTTAGGTATACCTAAATTTTTACCAGCAGGTTTTCACTTTCAACAAATTCAATTAACCTTTCATATGTCGGATTGTTTTTTAATGTGTTTTTGTTTCCTATTATTATTAATTTTCTTTTTGCTCTTGTTATTGCAACATTTAATCTTCTCAAATCATTTAAAAATCCAATATTTCCATTATCATTACTTCTTACTGTGGATATAATTATAATCTCTTTTTCCCGACCTTGGAAGCCATCAACTGTTTTGACTTCAACTGGAGTTTTGTTTTGGATAATTTTTACCTGATCGGCATATGGGCTGATTATTCCAATGTCTGATTCATCAACACCAGCAGTCAAATAATCATTTGCAACACTGACTGCAATGTTTGCTTCTAATTTATTGATAATTGATTTCGAATCTTTTAAATGCTCTTCTTTGTTGTCAATATTGGAGGTGTCCATAAACAGTAATGCTTCTTCATCATAATTTGAACCAATAATGTCACTTATTTTGATTTTATCGACACTAGAATCACTTTTTAAGCTATTGTTATAAAATTCTGAGTTTGGAAACTTCATTAAAAGTCTGTTCATTCTGTATTGCACATTCAGTAACTGTGACTTGTTTGGATATTTTCTAATCAATGCTTCAAATAGTGTCTTTTCAAGATCACCTGCTCTGGAACTTATTATTGTTGGGGGAAGCTGCTTATGGTCTCCAGCCAAGATAAATCTGTGTGCTTTTGCAATTGGAATTAATATGCTTGGAATTGTGGCTTGTGAAGCTTCATCAATGATTGCTACGTCGAATTTGGTTTTTGCAATGGATTCAAGGGCTGCAGATGAATTTGTGGCTAAAATTACATCACTTTCTTTAATTATTTTTTTTATCATTTTATTTTCAATTCTTTTAATGTCTGAATGCATTTCGTCAATTTCCTGATTGTATTCGATCCATTTGGCCATTGATTTCATTTTCTCAGCACTTATTCCACGGCCACCTTTTCCTTTGGATGCATGGTATAATATATCATAATCCTTAAAGCCTCTTCTAAATTGAGGTGTTGGTTTGGTATATGATTTTCTTTTTTCAATCAGAGAGTCGATTTTTTTATTTATTCTTTTAATATTTTTATTTTTGTGAATCTTTTGAAATTTTTATTCGAAATTAAATTTTATATTTTTTTTTTTTTATATTTTTTTTTTCATATTTTCTCCAATCTTTGTTATAATTTTATTAAG
>NZ_JAUNXX010000020.1 GCF_030539555.1 Methanobrevibacter sp.
AAAAATACTAAAGAGATTATGGCTATAATTGTATTTACAATCAGATATTTATATAGATTTTCTTGAAATTTTATTTTTGCATCTACTCTTTTTTCAGCTTCATAACGTAAATCCATTTGTATCACCAAATAACTATTCGTTAATTTTACTTAGTTAGAATCAATATAAATGGCTATTTGGCAATATATCTAAGATGCAAAAATAAGTAACTAAAATGCAAAAAGTAGTGATTAAAAATAAAAATTGAAGTAGCTATAATACAGCTACCAAATAATATAAAACTGAAGTTAATGCTGGAACTGTTAAATTGTCAATTCCACCATAACTGAATGCTTCACATATTGTTGCAACAGCGGAAATGAGTATAATATTAACTATATTGAATTCAGGCATATTATATCCGATTGATGTGAAAACCATCCATACAAACACGCTCATGACGGTTGTTACAACAAACATTGCAAGAGATCCCTCAACGGATTTTGTACTTCCGAAAATGGAAAATTTAACTTTACCAAATTTGATACCGATTAAAGCTGCAAATCCGTCACCATATACCAAAGGAACAATAGCCAATGCAACAATCCATATATAATTTCCGAATATGACTAATAATATTGTCCAAATTGCAGAATAGAAAAATAATCCAAGAGCATGGCCGGATTCAGTCATACTATTTTCTATTTTAATTGGAGAGTATTCGGTTAATAAAAAGGTTCCAATCGAAGCAGGCAATGTCAAACCAATAATCATAACCCACGGGTTTGAAAAGAAGGGCATTGCAAAAATCATATTGCCCACCATGATATGGAGGAATTTGCGTGAAAATTCCGGTCTGGACTTTAAAACCTTTTCAGCTATAATAAAGATTACAATAACATAAACATATACAATAATCAATGCAATGATATCAGTAAAAATCATTCTTTATCATACTCCCCGTATTCACAACCGGCATTTTCCATTTTTACATGGTCAATTAAAGTTCCATCTTTTTTGTATAGTTTGATTTCACCCCAGCCGTTTCCACCATTCCATAAACGGTTGTGTAATTTTTTACCATTTGGAGCTTCATAATTGAATAGCATCATCTCATCACGTTTGCAGTAAAGCACCAGCTCCATTTTTGAATTTTTATTGCTTGCATTTATTCTCCATGTATGGACTTCATCCCCTTCCTCAAAGTCAAAGTCGATTTTTACAAGGTTCCAGAATCTTGCAAAGTTATATTCATACATGGTTCCTTCATAATAAAATCCGATTAACAGTTTACGTGGAATGGATATACCAAATGCTTTTGGTTTTCCACCACCTGCTTCAAATGCAGAATTTTCTAATTTTTTACCGGTTATAAGACTGGTCAGGTTACATGATGAAATCCAAAGCCATGGTGAAGTGAAATCTCCTCCCCAGTTTTTATCGGCATATCCATAAGATTTTTCAGGAATCACTTCATATTCCTCACCATCAAACCAGATGGTTCCTTTATATTGTGTTTTAATTCCTTCAGCATGCCAGAACATTTCAAATGAATTTAATTTCCTGAATATTGAACTTGCACCATAACCCACATTAAAAGTGATTTGCTTATCAATATCCAAATCCCACATCATATCTCCAGCATCGCACATGTATTCAGGATGGTTACGGGCATCTTCTTCACTTACCCTTGCAAATCCGCTCATGTGAGTTTCGGTAAGACTGCAATCACCTACCTGAATATTCAATTCATCATCCGGACAATCGAAATATTTCATTGAGTAAAAATTATGAATCTGCTTTGGATTTTTACCCCATGTTCCCGCTTTAATCATACAATAAGAAGGTTTTTTACCTAAACGTTGATTTTCAGGGTCCTGACCTAAAACAGGTTCTTCTTCAGCCAATGCAGGGTTGCATGTGAAATATTCTATAAAAAAAGGTCTTGGTTCACCAGTTTTTTTATTATATGCAGTTAGGGAATGCCACCACCAATCATATCCCTTTTTGGCAAGTGGTCCTTTGAGCATATAATAATCTCTTTTCAAATCACTTTTATTCATATATTAATCCTCCAAAGGTAAGATAATATAAAATTTGTAAAAGATATATTAAATAATTTATTATGAAAATGGCTAAAAATAGAAAAAATAGAAAAAAAAATAAGAAGAAAAATTATCTTTTGGAATTCATTTCTTTAATGTCATCACGATAATAATAACCTATAGTCAATATTATCAGCAATACAATAAAGGTCATTCCAGTGACTCTAAAGAATTCATCTTCTTCAATAATAATCTGTTTTGCGACAGACTGAGATTGGGCGCTGTTTGCATCCCCGCTGCCACTGCTGGAAGCACTTTGTGCTGAAGCGGTAGTTTCTGTTTCATAACTTTGTGAAACATCATTTATAGGATTATTTGCGTTATTTCCAGGACTATTCTGTTGGCTATGGGTGCTGTTTCCAGTATTGTCACCTCCATTTTGTGAAGTGCCTGAGTTTCCAGATCCCCCATTGCCATTGCCCTCTCCATTACCGTTACCGTTACCGCCATCATATGCAATCCTGTTATTTATTTCTTCATCTTCAGAATCATATGGTATGTCAGGGTAATTGTAGCTTGGAGTTACGCCATTAGACGGATTTGATTTTGGAGCATTTCCATCATAAACATTTTCCCTTGAGGAATAATCTACAGTTGCCTTTACAATATCTCCATTGTTCGCATCTACTGTGAACACTCCTGATCCGCCACTAACTGTAACACTTAATGTTTTTCCATCATTTGTTGTGTAAGTTAATGTTCTGTCCGGAAGTAAACTTGCAAGGTTACCATTTGAGTCAACAAATGAAGCCTGGAATTGATTATCCCCAATTTGGGTAACTGTGAATTGAATCTTATTTGTATTGACCCTAGGCAAATTAAAGCCCTGTCAGAATACCAGTTATCGCCTATCTCCAGTTGTCCTCCGGTGTCATAATAATAGGTATCTTTAGCCTCAACCTAAACATGTCCGTTTTTAATAAGGGCATTATAGTTAATGTCCTGATTTTTCGGTTTCACATAATCGTCGTTGAATTTAATTCCCACATAAGCATTGTTTGATATCTCATTAGATTGAATTTTATTGTCTCCAATAGCAGTTAATGAAATGCCGCTTAATGTATTGGAAACTATACTATTTCCGTTGATATTGATATTATCGCCAGCTTTATAGATATAAACACCATTTTCTGTGTTTTTAGAAATGGCATTTGAACTTATGTAGATATTTTCAGATGTACCGTAATCAACGTTGTTTACTTTATCAGAAACATATATTCCGTTTTCACCGTTGCCCGAAATAGTATTTCCGTGAATGTATACTTTGCTGGAATTAGTCAGTACGATACCATTTTCGCCGTTTCAGAGATTTTATTGTAATAGATATAAACTAAATTGGAGTTTGAAATAACAATACCATTATTTGAGTTTTTAGCAATGTTATTTTTAGTGATATTGAGATATTTTGCTCCATTTGCAAAAATGCCATTTCCTTTAGTGGACATATCATTATCAATAACTGTAACATAATCAGAGCCGGAAATTGCAATTCCATTACCATTGCCCTGAATTTTAAAACCTTTTACAGTGGTTGATGAAGCATCTTTGCCTCTGATTGTAAATACCGGACTTGATGAACCTGATTTTAAGACAGTGCTGGAATTACTTACCAATGTTAAACGCTTTGTAATTAGAAGATTGATATTGGAATAGCTGGATCCTTTAAATAAAATGACATTTTTATCTTTTGCATTATCAATAATTTTTTGAATGTCAGTATTTGAAAGTCCTGCAGCTACAACACGAGTGTTTTTCATTGTTATTGTAGTTGTTTTTGAGGAGGCTTTGTATTTAGAATTTCCTAAAAATTTTGTTGTAAACTTGTAAGATCCGTCATTTAATTTAAGCTGAAGAGAAGCTACTCCATATTTATTTGTAGTTTTACTATAAGTACTTCCAGCAACTGTAAAAGTCACTTTAGTGTTTTTTAACACATTGCCTTTATCGTCAGAGAGTTTTATTTTAAAATAGTCATCAATCACGTCAAAAGTTGTGTTACTTTTAACATCTATCTGGGTTTTAATCTGAGAATTGGCCTTAATAACTGTTTGATTAGCATCACTAGCAGATAAAACATTATTATCTATTGCAGAACTTGAATCTTCAATTGTTGTGTTATCAATTTCCTGAGCCACACTGAAATTTAAACTTAATAGAACCAACACAAATAATACAACAATGAAAGCTTTTTTATTCATTTTTCACCTCCTTTGACATCGATAGTAAGAATTAATTATTGATAATTAACCTTATAATATTAATATATTATTTATTAATGTATATTATTGACTTTTTTAGGCTAAAAAATAGTATTTTTAAAAAATTATTATTAAAAATAAATTATTTTACAGAATAAGTAAATTAAAAAAATTAGTGAAAACAGGATATGAAACTGTTTACTAATAGTCATC
Organism: Methanobrevibacter sp.; assembly: GCF_030539555.1. GTDB lineage: Archaea > Methanobacteriota > Methanobacteria > Methanobacteriales > Methanobacteriaceae > Methanocatella. The sequence goes on from NZ_JAUNXX010000020.1 coordinate 4,496, forward strand.
ATATTCATCAATACAGTAAACATCATATCCACAATTCGGGCAGTATTCCTCACCTTCTTCAACCCATGATCCACAAACAGGACACACCATAACATCACCTACAGATTAATCAAAATTAAGCCAAACATACAAACGATTATTCCTATAATCTGGTTTAGAGAAACATTTTCTCTATAAAGCAAATATCCAACAGCAATTAAAACACAAGCTAGACCTATATTTGCAACTACACTAGCCGTGCTAACACTCCAACCTGCACGATATACGAATACATAACCTACTTCAAGTCCAACGATAGCTATTGCCAAAATAATTGATGTCCAATTAATTTTGGAGATTTCAAATCCAACATTTGAGGGACCAACCGCATATATAAAAATAATCGCTGAAATTATTGCCGCTACAAGATATGTAATCATCAATGCTGCAAAGGGATTTACATCCGAAGGCATCGATTTCATGCAAATATTATAGAATGTATTAGATAGAATAACTATTAAAATCGGCCAGATTAAATTCCAATTCAAAATTTATCACCAAAAAAAGAAAGATTAAGTGAAGTTGAACTTCACTATTTTGTACCATATACTCTGTCACCTGCATCCCCCAAACCAGGGAGGATGTAAGCATTTTCATTCAATTCTCTGTCAACGGTTGCACAGAATATTTCAACGTCAGGATGGTCATCTTCAATTGTTTTAATTCCTTTTGGAGCTGCTACAATACATAGCAACTTAATTTTAGTAACACCATCCTGTTTTAATCTTGAAATGGTCGAAGATGCACTTCCACCGGTTGCAAGCATAGGGTCAACCACAAGAACTTCCCTCTTATCGATTCCATCGGGCATTTTGTAGTAGTATTCAACAGGCTCGAATGTTTCTTCGTTTCTGTAAAGTCCGATGTGGCCTATTTTTGCATTTGGAATGACATTCAATATTCCATCAACCATGCCCATTCCAGCCCTCAGGATTGGAACAACTGCATAATTATCTTCATTCAACATTCCAGTATCCATTTTTTCTAATGGAGTTTCAATTGTTGTTTCTTCTAATTTCGCATCCCTCATAGCTTCATACATCAGGATTGTTGATATTTCTGTAACTAATTCCCTAAACTCTTTAGTTCCAGTATTAATATCCCTTAAAATTGCAAGCTTATGAGTTATCAACGGATGATTCAATACAAACTCATTCATGGTTTTCCTCCGGTATGCAAAGATTTAAGATTACTCCAACAATAGCTGCAAGTGCCATTCCGGATATTGAAAGAGACAAATCACCTGAAACAACGGATAATGTTGCGCCACCCAAACCTAAAACAAGCATTGTTGCAGCCACAACAACGTTTTTGGTGTTGTTGAAATCAACTTGATTGTGGATTAATATTTTAAGACCGTTTACACAGATAAATCCATATAACAATACAGAAATACCTCCTAAAACAGGTGCTGGAATTGCAGTTAATTGACCTGAAAATGCAAATATAATTGCCACAATCGCTGCAAGACCAATTACATAAGTTGAAGCAACACGGGTCATACCTACAACTGAAGTGTTTTCACCGTAAGTTGTATTTGCAGGACCTCCTAATAATGCTGCAACAAATGTTGCAAGACCGTCACCAAGCAATGTCCTTTGAAGACCCGGATCTTCAATTAAATCACGGCCTATGATTTCACTTAATACCTTGTGGTCACCGACATGCTCAACCATTGTCACTAAAGCAATTGGAACAATTGTTAGAACCGCTGCAAAGTTTAAATTATAATGCATGAACGGCATGTAAAATTTAGGGATTTCAATAACATTAGCAGTTAGAGCTTGTGAAAAATCAACCATACCCAATGCGGCCGCTGCGATATATCCTACAATAATACCAATTAAAAATGGAATAACCTGTATGATTCCTTTTCCACGAACGGCAATAATTGCAGTTGTTAAGAATGCTATAAATGCAACTACCAGATTTTGCCAAGGAATAACAGCTAAATCCAAACCAATTTCCTGAATAGCAGTTGGAGCAAGAGACAAACCAATAACCATAATCATTGGCCCAACAACTACAGGAGGCAGTAATTTGTTAATCCAACCGGGACCTGAAACACGAATTATCAGTGAAATAATCACATAAACAATACCCACTATCATTAATGCTGTAAATACACTTCCAGTACCCCCCAATTGCATAACCTGCAATCATAGGAGCAATGAATGCAAATGAACTTCCCAGATATACCGGGCTTCTATTACGAGTACAAATCAAATAGATTAATGTACCTATACCAGATGAAACCAATGCCACCGGGATTGATAAAATATCTGCACCTGCAGTTGTGTTCACTACGATAGGGACTAAAATTGTAGCTCCAAACATTGCACATACATGCTGAATAGCAAGTAAAAGCCAACGAAGTGCAGGTGGTTTTTCACCAGTGCCAAGTAGCATATTACTATTTTCTTCCACCATATTTATCACAAAAAGTCAATATTTATCTCAAATTATTAAAAGAAAATCCAAATTATTTCAAAAATTTTATTGAATAATTTAATAAATAAACTAAATTAATCTAAATATTTTAAAATATATCCTATAATATCCAATTAACAATTTTTGATTAATACTATATATCTGAATAAAATTATAAAATACTTTCCAATTATTTGTGAAGAAACAATCGAATTTAAAAAAAAAGTAAAAAGAAACCTCAATCAATTTGAGGAATTCTTTCATTAGTGTTTGACCTAGTCCATTTACCCATATTTGAATAAAACTTGTTGATTTTAGTTTTAGTAGCTGCACTTAGTGAATATTTGAGTTTAACGATTAAACTAGAAGTATCATAATTATTGAAACGATTATACATGTAGTTTACTGTCAACCATTTTGTTGGAATGGCATGACTTCCGGTGTTATAGTCCCCTGAAGGATTTCCCACTAAAACTTTTTTGCCGTCCTTGCTTATATCCAAAATACAGACATAGTGATACCAAGTATGGAACACTAAAGCACAACCGCCTTTCTTGAGTGCATTTAAAGCAGTTGTCCATGAACTTTTATAGAAATAGCTGCATTTCATATTATATTTTTCCAATGCTGCCTTTAAACCACTGGTACTTGAACCGTAATTAGGATCAGTGCCCGCCATCTTAGATAGTTGCCATTCATTTACATAGTTCCTTAAAACTTGACTGCACATACTGCAGGAAGTTGGACCGCAAGTATAACCTGTGTCCTGAACATCCCTCACTTCTGAGTAGGTGTAGGCTTTTCCTTTCAAGTCCGCAGTAATCTGACCCGGCCAATACTTATAGGTATTTTTGAGAACGACTTTGGTATTGATTTCCCTTTCAATTACATTCCATTTTTCTCTTTTGATAATATGATTTATGTAAGGCTCTGATTTGGATTTGAATACTGTATATTTTGTCAATTTGTTATTTAAATATAAACAATAACTATCTCTTTTGATTACTTCATGATATTGTGCTTTTAAAAGAGTGTATTTTGCATTTCCATCCGCCATCACATAATTTCCAACCAGATAATCAATATCCGGAACGCCGTTTTTTTGTGGAACATTATTTATAAACAGATTGAGAGCACTGCCTTTAACACCAGTGACGTTCTTGGATTTGCTTGCGCCAGCTATATTATTTGTTCCTGCAAATGATACGCTAACTGAGTATGTTCGTGTACCTGCTTTAGGTTTAATGATTACATATCCTTCGGAATTTGTAGCCTTATTGAACGTTTTACTTCCTATTTTGATTGTTAAAGTCTTGCCTGAAATCACATTCGAATATGAGCTTTTCAGATAGGCCCTAAGGTATCCGTTTGTAAGCAATTTATCATTTACAATAACAATGCTGACAGTTCTCGGAACAACAACATTGAATGTTTTTGAAACTGCAGTGTAATCCTTATTACCATTAAATGAGACAGTAATAGGATAAGTTCCAACATCTTTTGTTATTGTAAGAGTCGCAAGTCCTTTTGAATTTGTAGTCGCTTTAAAATTAGTTTTATCCAACTTGAATATTACAGTAACATTTTTAACGGGAGCATTGTTTTTGTCTTTTAGATAAATCTGGAAATTTTTCCCCTTGATAACCATGTTACTGACCGAAGTAATCTGTGTATCAAGTTTTACAGTTTTATTGGAAACAGAATAAGCATCCTGATTAGAATCCTTACTGATGATGCTATCCTCTGAAACCTTTAAGTTTGACTCATTATTTGAATCTGACATATAATTAACAGATTCCACCTTATTTAAATCATTGTCAACAGACATCACAGAGTCATCCACATGATTTGCCTGCAAATCTGTAGAGTTAACATCATTAGCGGAAACAATAGCAATGCTAAATAAAGCTAAAAATAAACAGATTAAAGTAAATTTAGTTTTCGAATTCATTTTTTCACCAGATTATTTAATTCCAAGCAATTTTGCGGAATTTTCATATAATATCATATTTTCTTCTTCCTCAGACAAACCTATCCTATGGAAAAGTTCCATTTCGCTTTCTGATTCCCACATAGGATAATCAGTTCCCCATAGAACTTTATCAACACCATACGCATAAATCAATTCTTTTGCCTTTTCGGAAGACAATTCATAAAGGCTAGAACTTAAATCAACAAAAAGATTTGGAGTTCCGGCAAGTTTTTCTGTTGCTTCTTCCCATACGCTCCAACCGGCAAAATGGGCTCCAATAACAGTCATATCAGGAAATTTATCTAAAAATGGTTTGAGTTGATCAGGATTAGAATAGTTATATCTATAATCACCACAATGAATTAAAACAGGGACGTTTCCATTATTTATAACTTCCCCCATTTTAAATGCCTTTTCATCATTTAAGGCAAATCTTTGAAAGTCCGGATGAAGTTTAACTCCTTTAAGACCTAAACTAAGCAGATAATCGAAGTCTGATTGGATATCATCACTATCCGGATGAAGAGTTCCAAAACCTGTAAAAAGATTAGGGTGCTCTTTAACAACATCACTAATGAATTCATTTATTGATTTTACCTGTTTTGGAGTTGTAGCTACAGAATGAACCAGATAATGAACAACACCGACTTTATCTCCATCCTCTAAAAGATTATCAACCACACCAGTTAAAGACATGTTCAAATCATAAAAATCCCGAATTCCTTTAACTGCTTTTGAAGCAATTTTTTCAGGATAAATATGACAATGTGAATTTATTACCTTTTGCATATTTAATATACCGCCTTTAAACAAAAATTATATTAATATTCATATTAAGTCTTTAATCATTAATAAAAATAATGTGTAAAAACTGAATTAAAAAAAATATTTAGGAGATTATAATTAATCAATGCCCTTTTTCCAGTTAATGCATTAGTTTTAGTGTTATGTAAACATTGATTAATTTTCCTAAAGATAATATATCGTGCTAGAAGTGCATTTAAACTCTAATAGAATATCTGTTTACAATTCACAATTCATATAAGTTATGGAAAAGTTTTCACCAAGCGTTATCCTTGGATGGGGTTATGCGTGAATCGTATGCCAGATTCCAATGAGAAAAAACCAATTATCTTCTTGCTTTTCCAACACGACGAGCAATAACCATCTCACCAACTGAGATTAAACCTGCAAAGAATTTTTCTAAACCTCCAGTGGCCCAAATAGCTTCTCCAAATGTGGAATCCATAATATTAGCTTCATATTCCTCAGGTGAAATCTTTTTGCCTGTTGTCTTTTTGGACACCAATGCAGATGCAGCCATCAATTCTTCCCAGGTCACGCCTTTTAATTGGTTTTGCATTGCCTTGTATAATTTCTCAACTTTAATATCATATAAATCGGACAATAATTCTACGATATCACAGGCTCTGACCATTCCGATTACCTGATTATTGTCATTTACAACCGGAACTGTGACAAATTTGTTATTTGCTGTTAAAATAACTGCTTTTCTTGCAGGATCATTTTCATGAACAGTGGCAATATCTTCATAATCACTCATTATTTCAGATATTTTTTCATTGCCTTCCCTTAATCCTCTAGTAATGTCGAAAGATGTTATCCATCCTACCAATTGTTTATTGTCATTTACAACCGGACAGGTGAAACGTCTTATTTCTTCCATTACTTTTGAAACTTCAACAACACTATCTTCACAGTTTAAATATACAAATTCTTTATCCATTAACTCTTTTGCTCTCATAAACAAAACCCCATTTTTTAATTAATTTCAATGCGTTTTATTGCTCCCACAGGACAATGACTAGTACATTTCACACAACGTATACATTTATCCTCATCAAGAACAACTTCACCATCGATTAACTCTATAGCCCCTGTCGGGCAATTCTCTTCACATAAATAACAATTTACGCAAGCATCATGATTGACATCAATAGCCCTTCCGTGAACAATAGGTCCTATATACCTATCCAATTCAATTGCATTGTCATTTAGAGAAATTTCAACACAAGCACCACATCCAATGCACATATTTTCATTAACATACGGATATAATTCATCTTCAATTAGTTCTATACCTAAATCCATATTTAAATCATCAAAGAACTCTTTGAATTCAAGAGTGAATGCATTTGTTGGACATAAATTAGCACAATCATCCCAATTATTATCAACTGAATAATCAATTGAAATATTATTCATCCTAACTACTCTATGAGGAATGCTGACATTACTCAAATTATACTCAATAATGTCCAATTCTTCCTCATGGTCATAAATAACTGAATTGTTGATTAATTTAATGGCTGAAATCGGGCAAGTCTGTACACAGATTTCACATTTAACACATTTATCAGTTATTTTAGCTATTCTAAAAATATTAGCTGGTTCGATTGCATTAACTGGACATGCTTCAACACAGGTATTACATCTTACACATTTAGGTGCAACAGCGATGATTTCTTCTTCAGCGCTAAAGTCATCTAGTTCGAATTGGAAATCATCCCCATCATCATCTAATTCAACAGATTTCAAAAGAACTTCACGTTCCAAATTTTTCATCTGTTTAATAAAAGATACATTCATATTATTACCAACTAACTAATTTATTTTTAAATATATGTTATTTAAAAGAATTCCTCCAATTCTTTTGCAGTAGGAAATTTATCCATTCCAAAACCCTGGATAGCTTTGCTTGCCACCCAGTTTCCAATTTTGCAAGACTGCTCAAGGCCATATCCTTTTAAAAAGGAGTATAAAAATCCGCTGTTGAAACTGTCACCGGCACCGGTAGTGTCAACAGCATCACATTCAAATGCTTCGACAAAACATTCTTCAGAATTGCTTATGGCAAAAGCACCCTTTGAACCTTGCTTTACAACAATGGTATTAATTCCCAAGTCTAAAAGACTTACAGTTAATTCTTTTAAATCAGCATCATCATTATTACACAATAATCTTAATTCGGATTCATTGATAAGTAGAATATCAGTTCTCTCGAGGATTGGTTTTATCTCTTCAAATCCCTTTTCAACATATAACATTCCCGGATCAAAACTTAGCAGAGTTTCCTTGCTGAGTTTTTCCAAAAGTTCTATTTGGGTATTGAAAGAATCTCCTACAAATGAAGTGTAATGCATGATTTTACATCTCATGATGTTTAACGGATTTATTTCGCCGATTTTAATGTCATCATTAACACCAGGAGATATATAAAGACATCTTTCACCATCATTATCAACAAATCCTATGCATTTTCCTGTGGATCCTGTTTCTGAATATATCAGGTTATTCGTATAGACGCCATTAATGGCGAGATTATATTCTATTAAATCCCCGTCATCATCTTCCGCTATTTTTCCGATGATTGATGTTGAACAGCCTAAACGTGCCAATCCCACAATGGTGTTAGCTGCAGAGCCTCCAGGAGTATCAGTTTCACCTGTGATGAAACTTTCTTCATCATGTGAAACGATTTTATCTACAGAGTACAGCTTATCCACGTTTAAAGCTCCGAATCCTATTATTTCCGCATTAAGATCATTATCATAAATTTCCATTTTAAAACCTTACTTTAAAATATCTAATAAATTTATATTTTTATCTCCAAGTTTACCATCAAAATTACCTGCAGAGATTTTAATTACTCCATCAAATTCTAAAGCAGCATCAATTCCCGCTTTAATAGCTTTATTCATTGATTCCTCATCGATTGCATTAACAACAACTTCAGGAATGTAATTGACACCTTCAGGAACTTTAGATTCATCGCCCAAAGATTCCTTTAAAGAAGGGCAGTAAACATGATTTGTTGTCGGCCCGATTTCTGGGAAATTAGTTTCCGGTTTTGAAGCTGCAGAACATATCTCAAACGGTGCTGTGGCTCCATCAACATCCATTATTGCATCTATTATAGCATCTCCGGCTTTTAAAACTGCTCCTGGAGTTGAACATAAATACCAAAAGTTTCCACCCATTATCCCATCATTTATTTTAAATTTTTCTTCAATTTGAAAATCAGGAACTGCAATCGGAACATTAATCATTTTTCTTCCGTACTTTTCAACAGTCCATTCATATCCGTCTCCGCAGTGACCTACAATGTCCATCATTTCAATATATTCACCGCAGTCTGAGTTAGAATAATCAAATATACGTGTAAATGGTTTGACTAAAACATCCTGCCTTAATCTATAGGACAATTCAAATGCAAATTTATCTACATCATCCCCGCCTAGCCAGTACTGTACAACTGCACCGTATCTTCCATCAGGAGTTTGACTTTCATCCAAAAACCCTTCGACTCCTCCTTCAACTCTCCCAATCACAGCACTGGGAGTGGAGGTTGAATCATACGCTGCTCTTTTAACAATTTCCTTGGTAGGTCCGGTAATTAATGCTCTTACATATTTGCCATTAAAAGCTTCAAAGAATGTGTCTTCAACTTTTTCATAATCCATTTTATTACCTTCCGTTAGATTTAACCTAATCCTCCAATATCCTGACCTCGAATGTTATTTCTCATGTGTTTACTTGCTTTCAGGATATCTCCAAAGTTATTTTCATTAACAATTTTGATTAAAGGATACTTTTCATCCTTAAAGACATCAAAAAATTTATTTTTGATATCCGAATCAACATCATATTCATTTAATAATTCATTTAAATTACTGGAGACGTTATACTCCTCAATGAATTTTAAAACATTATTCTTATTTGTATTAGAATAAATATTCGCTATGACACAAGTTGTTATGGCACTAGGTGACACTATAGCTATTTCTGCAACTTTCAGAGGATATTCATTTCCATTAAATGAAATACTGATTCCATTATTGTTTCTTGCAAATTCCAACGGTTCAACATCAGTAATACTGTCCCCAATGTACAATATCTCATCCACATTAATGCCATCCCTTTTGATTATTTCGTCGATAGCTAACTTTTTGCCTTGACCTCCAACAACATCAATTTCTTTAATTATGTCATAAATTCCCATTTTTTGAATTTCAGAAAAGAAAATATTGTCAAATAACTCATAGTCATCCGGATTTTCTAAAATTTCCTGTTTGAACTCATTGATTTTTTCAATTTCTTCATCATTTAATACTAAAGCATCCACATCCACTTTTGTATAAAATGTATTTTCGAAGGGGAAATCCATATAATTTGAAAGTGCTTCAATATACTGGCCATAACTGGTACTAACTATATAAGTATTCATAGCTTCCTTCAAGTAACTTAAAAGGAATTTTGAATCATTGACTGCATAAATATTATTCTGAGAAAAATCAATTAAATCAGCATTTTTAATATTTTCACAAACAAAGAAGGGCAGAATTAATTTTAACGTATTACCCGCTTTATAATTATCCCTCTTAACTATATCAACCAAATAATCATCATATAAACTAAGAATCTTGAATAGTTCACCACCATTTTCTATAAAATGTGCCGATAATTCGAAGGCATTGTCATTTAAAGTTAGTGGACCTTCACAATCTGTAATAAATGATTTTTCAAACATTCAATCACCTGAAGTTAACGATTCTTATTGCCGCTAAAGGACAAATCGCTTCACATTGTCTGCAGTAAATACATTTTTCACTATCAAATTCGATTTTATCATCATTTAATGTTAAAGCTTCAGTTGGACAATTTTTTACGCAAATCGCACATGCCTGACATTTATTTTCTGAAAGTGAGAAATCACCTAATCTCTGATTGTGCAAGTAAGACCTTGCATAGTACAAATCAGTGTCTTTACTGTAGAAATAATCATCATAAGCCCCAATAGCATCAAATTTACATTGCTCAACACATTTTCCGCAGTATATGCAGTTATCTTTGATTTGAATTGGATTTGGACCGTTTAGTTCTATCGCTCCAACAGGACACACATTAAAACAATCCCCGCAAGCAATGCATTTATTTTCATAAACTTCAATGTTTCTGTCCATCAAATAGGATCCAAACAATTTTGAAAATTTATCCACCTTTATACTGGAATCCAAACTAACCTCCAATTCCCTTTCCATTAAATCATTAACTTTGTATTCTATGAAATTTTCGAAATTCTGGTCATTGAATTCCAAAGCTATTGATTTTCCTACTTTTTCAAGGACTTTATTTAGACTAATCAAATCCAAAGACAATCTTTTCATGTCATAATCTATAATTCCGGATACAATATCAAATGATTTGATTTCACTATACATTTTATAGGCTTTTTTACGTGATGAATACTTAATCGCAGTTGAAGGACATGAATGCATACATTCCTCACATCTTGCGCAATATCCTGGATTTATATATGGCAGCTTATTGGTTCTGGCCACATTTATTGCACCCATAGACGGACAAACTCTGGTACAGGTCATACAGCCAATACATTTATCCTGATTAACAACAATAGCTTTACCTCCTTTAACAGTTTTAGGAAGTAACTGACCATATTTAATCGCATCAGTAGGACACACTCTGAAACAATATCCGCAACGAATACATGTATCCTTATCAATTTCACTATGAGGCTCCTGTTTTCCGTCAGCCACAATATGAATGGAACCATTCTTACAAGCTTGAACACAAGCCCCACATGCTTTGCATAGCTTTACATTGATGTTTGGAACATTTTCTTTTAAAGGAGGATCCATTTTTACATCAAGAGAAATTGCATCAAATGGGCAAGCATTACGGCACAATACACAACCAAAGCAAGTGTTTTTTATTTTGACAAGACCATCATCATCATCCATAAATATTGCATCAATTGGACATAATGTGAGACAAGGTTTATCACTGCACTGCGCACATTTTGTCTGATCAATAACATAATCGACATCAACATGTCTTAATGGTCTTGGTGTTTTAGTATAACTATCAATCATAACGCTCACTCCATAACAATATCCTCATTTAAATTAGATGCCTTTACAGTAGTGTGAATAATTTCATCACCTTCGAGGGAGAATTTGGCAATGAAATATTTGATTACTGAAAACGGACAAGTTTGGTAACAAATACTACAACGTAAACACTTATCTTTATCCCTTACAATTGAATCTTCATCCTTATCAAAAGTAATACAGCCAGTAGGGCATTCAGGAACACAAAGTTGACATTTTTCACATTTAGATGAATCCCAATCAATAATTCTAATCTTAAGCCTATTGACCGCATTAGTAATGATTTCCAATGAAATTTCCTCATCAGGAATGATTTTCAATGCGTCATCCCATATTCCTGAAAGTGGAACTTCATATTGTAAAAGGCCATTTTGATCTAAAGACCTTAAATCCTCTTCCTTATCATTAATATACTCTTCAAGGTAGTTTACAGTCAAAAGAATTAAATCTTTTTGATCTTGCAAATTCTCGACAAATACTCCTTTCATTGCCCCATTAACTGGACAAACACCTAAACATTCTCCGCAAGAAATACATTTTAGCTGATTTACTTGAAGTTTATCATTAATGATTTCTATTGCATCCACAGGACATTTTTTCATGCATTTTTTACATTTTATGCATAAATAATCATCAACAATGTATTGCCTTTTTGAAGGAATAATGTTGAATTCAGGTAAGATTAAATGATTCAAACCACATTCTAAAGTTTTAGGGTCAGTTGGACAAACTTCTGCACAGAATCCGCAACGAATACATGCACCTGGATTGATGACAGGATAAGTTAAACCTTCGCTTTGTTCATCATCCTTTTCCCTAATAATTTTAATGGCATTTGGTGAAGGACATGAAACAGTACATGCTCCACAACCGATACAATACTCTTTATTGACTTTGGGAAAATCTCTAAATCTTTCCGGTTTTTCTGCAATTTCAGGATTGGTCTTTGCATTTGCAAATGCATCTGTCCATGCCTTTCTTGCAAAATCGAAAATATACCACATTAATGAAGACATTTAGATTACCTCGTAAAAGTCTTTTATATCAGTTTTTCCATGTTCATTGGTTATGGCAACTCTTTCTGCACAGGCTACACAAGGGTCGCAGGATGCATATGTAGATACAGCATCAGCAACTGTAGGAACATCACGAATCATATATTTTGCACAGGAGTCCATGTTTGCAATACTTGGAGTTCTAATTGAAATATTCTTGATTAGACTGCCATTAGTTTCAATCATATATGTAACTTCACCGCGAGGAGCTTCGTTTCTACGCATTGCATAACCTGATTTTAAATCAACAGGAGTTCTGATTTCGCCTTCAGGAATATTTTCAATAGCTTGCCTAATTAAACTAATAGATTCCGGAATCTCATCAAATCTGGTTAAAGTCCTTGCGTAATTATCACCTTCACTTCTTCTAATCACTTTAAAGTCGAAATAATCATCATAAGTGTAATGGCCATTTCTCAAGTCCTCTTTTATTCCGGAAGCCCTTCCAATCGGACCTACTGCACGGCCTTTAATGGCTTCTTTTTTAGTCATTACACCAATTCCCTTACATCTCAAAGCAAGAGCAGGACCTTCAGCAAATAATGCACGAATCCTTTCGAAATTTTCTTCAATCTTATCAAGATTCTCCAAAATCGGTTTGAAATGGCGTTCGTCAGCATCCATCCTAACACCGCCAACTACGTTCCAACCCATATTAACCCTGTTTCCAGTTAATAATTCAATTGAATCCATTGCATATTCTCTTTGTTCTAAAACATGCATGAACAATGTTTCATGGTCCATTGACTTGAAAAATGTGGAATTCGCAAGAAAATGGCTTTGAATTCTATCCAGTTCATTTGTAATAACCCTTAGGAATTGAGCTCTTACAGGCACATCAACATCAGAAATTTGCTCGATAGTTTCTGCAAAGGTTTGTGTATGCTCATATGAACAGATTCCACAGACTCTTTCAGATAAATAGATTCCTTTTTGCCAGGTTTGACCTTCAATTATTTTTTCGATTCCCCTATGAACATAACCGTATTCAATTTCAGCCTTAACAACTCTTTCACCTTCAGTTTGGAGTTTAAGCCTAATTGGCTCTTTTAAAGCAGGATGAATCGGACCAATAGGTACTATCATTTACTCTCCCTCCCTCTATCAGCAATAGCTTGTGGACCAACTGCCAGAATCGCCTCTAAGATTTCGCTAGGTCTAGGCGGACACCCCGGAATGGCTGCAGCAACTGGAATGAAATCAGAAGCAGGCGCATGCACATGCCCACCTTCCTGAGCAAAAACATCTCCAGACTGAGGACAATTTCCTACTGCCACTGCTATTTTTGGTTCAGGAGCTTTATCATATATTCTCTTTAAGTTATTGACCCATTGCTCTGTTACAGCACCAGTCAACAATAGAACATCAGCTTCACGAGGATTATTGTGAACATAAATACCGTATTGCTCTAAATCGTATCTTGGAGATAATAATGCAACACATTCAACATCACATCCATTACATCCTCCACAATTTACGATGCAAACATGAATCGAGCTTTTTCTCACAGCATCCCTTATAGCATCTAACATTGTACTCCCTCTTTATTTTAATAATTTTATAAACTTGATTTAAATTCTGCTTCTTTTTTTAATAATTTAAATAATTCTAATTGACCTTCTTTTAATGCATCCTCATAAGATTTACCGTTTTTAATTTCATTTATCAATTTCATCTTTAACTTTTTACCGTCTTCCTTAGAGATTACTTCCAAAGTACCGCTAAACCAGCATAATCTCAAATCAGCATTTAATTTTTGATAAAGACAAATGTCTTCGGCAGACTTAAATGTTCCATGCATGGCATTTAAAGAATCCATATCCAACAAATCAAAGAAAACATCTTCCAACTCATCAACAGTACAGTTAAATTCTTCAGAAAGTGGAACGACAATATCTCTTTGCCACGCATAACTTTTTATAATTCTCTTCTGCATCAATCTTAATTTAGCATCATCATCCATTCAAACCACATCATACTGTTAATTTCAATACCACATACACAATTATTGCAATTATTAAACCTATGGCAGTTTCTCTTCTACCATATCCAGGTCGTTCACCCATTACAAAACCACCTAGGAGAAAACCGATTGCAGACAAAATAACATTACCAGAATTGAATGCTAAAAACCATCCGAAAACTGCAATCACAAGTGCTATTATATTAACATCAGTTACTGCAACAAATGGTTCACCATGTTGTTTATAACTATAAAGTAAACCCAAAATGGATCCAACAGCAAATGCAAGCAAATAAATCATATAATCTAACATAATATCCCCTACATTGGTTTATAAAGTAATATGAATGAGCAAATAATTGCCAAAAATGTTATAACAAAACATATTTTTTCTATACTTTCGATTTTATGTGAAAAGTTGCCTCTGGCCAAGAATACAAATATGGCCAAAATTATTCCAATAATTACTATCGGCAAGAGAATAGTTGAATGCAAAAATGTTGCCAATAATCCAACAACTATTATTCCAATAGCAACCAGCAAAGTCAAATAAACAATTACATCCTCACTATTCATGCTACCACTCCAGTAAATATCATTATAATTGTTCCAAAGAAGCATATTGCACCTATAGTAATTTGAGTCATTACAGAATGATTTGGACTTAGTATTGGTGTTGTAGCATTAATAAATCCTGTGATGAATGTAATCACAATCATTCCAATTAAATATCCGACTGCAGTTAATGGACCAAAGAATATTGTTAAAAATACCCAAAGCATCACATACCATGCAACAGACTCGGAAAACAGCATGAATCCTCTTAGGAATCCGAAATGTTCTGTTTCAAATCCGGAAATTAATACTTTATCTTTTGTAATTGCAAACGGAGAGTATGGTGATTTTGTAATAATTAACATGAAAAACATTAAAGCTGCAAGTGGAATTGAAAAGACCAACGGACCATGAACGGATTGGTAAGTGATAATCTCTCCAATATTCATTGTACCGGTTACCATATAAACGAACACGATAGCAACAAATAAAGGCAGTTCAGATGCCGCTGAAAGTACTGCCCTTACACAACTTAATTTGCCGTACGGTGAACCTGAACTTGATCCTGAGTTGTGCTCTACAATTTTGTAGACTGCATAAACACCAAATAAAATTAATAAGGAATCATGAGCTACAGGACCTGCAATAACCCCAACAATCCAAACTAATGCCAATATAAATACGATACCAATATAAAATACCTTTGAAACAGTTTTTGGAATTGCAGTCTCTTTAAAGAAAAATTTCAAAGAGTGTATCAGATGCTGGACTATAGGTGGTCCCGGACGTTTTTGAACACGGGCCATGATTTTTCTATGCAATCCCAGAAGCAGGCTTCCTGCCAGAAATGCAATAATAACATTGATTAAAATATCTGCCATTAAATTCATAATACCACCCTAATACCCAGTAAATGGTTCTTTCACCCTTTCTTCTGCATCTTCAGGTTTTGGTCTTGCCATTGTTAATAATCCCAAAGACATAATCCATAATGGAATACCAAATATGGCTACAGCATAAACAATCCATGCTTCCAAGTCTATAACCAGACAAGCAAGAATGGCTATTGTTGATAATGCCAATAATATAACATAAATACTTTTTTGACTATCCATACTACCATCTACCACAATACCAATAATAATATTTCAACAGCTCTTACAATAATAAACAATGAACTTAAGTGAATAATAACTATGAATGGAGAACCTGCTGTTCTAAACATTTCTGCTTTGCTTGCGAAAAATGGTGCTACTCCACTTTCACCCAAAATACCTATTAACATCAATACTGCTCCAAATACGACCATTGGACTTGCAGGCATTTGGGACAATACTGCCAAACTTAAAGTTCCTGTGGATGCAAGAATTATTGCCGCCCCTCCAAATAATGGCAAACTACACATCATAGCTATTAAACCATAATTGAATGCAGAATTTAACACACTAGTCTGCTTTACAGCGGAAACAATACCTATATTTAAAATACCTACAAGTGCCATGAACAATGTAAAGTTGAATAAATCTCCAGTAATCATTGCACCAGCAGATGCTATACCACAAAGTACTGATAGAAATCTTCTCTGTTTGAATTCTTTCGGACCTACATTTACTTTAGTATTGTTTAAATAATGCAATGTAGCTTCTATTTGAGTTTCAGGTTTACTTAAAGCAATCAAAGCAGTAAACCCAAGTAAAACTGCAAAAAGGAACAAATTAAATGGTGTGAGGTATAATACAATATCTCCAAGTGGAATTGTTCCAAGTAAATTTCCTCCAAGTGTAACAAAATCCATAACCATCACCTACTCCTTATCAATGTCCTCTCTCATAAGCAGACCAATCAGACCTACTTTTGAAGCTACTTTTAATAATAATCCACATGCTGCTAAGAATAAGCTCAATAGCCAATATTGAGGAGTTACGAAGAATAATAAAAATCCGATTATCCATAAACACCATGCTATTCCAGAAACTCCGGCAATACCATCCAATATCAATACAGGAAGTCCTCTTGCTTTTTTAGACAATGCATATAAAACTATTCCTCCACCTGCTACTGCCCCTCCAGTAAAACCGGTTAAGAAAATTCCATAACCAATAAGCACTAATGCGATGAAATTAGGTGCAGTAGTCATGATTTCCATATTCAGAGAAAATGCTTGCGGAAACATTGAAGATGATTTAGTTAAATTTCTTCTTGGATTTTGTTCTATTTTACGCATTTCTCTTGTAATCAGGATTTCAGAAATAGCTAACGTTTCAGCCAGCTCCACAACCAGACCAGGTAAAATCAAAGCTTCTGCCAAGTCAGTTCCAACTGCAGAGACAACAAATATCATTGCAAGTCCAACCAAATCTGTTAAGATAAGGATGTGGATTTCCTCTTTTTTCATTGCTATTGCCATTGCCCCTATAAATCCAACAATTAACCCAGCATAAATTGCCGGCAGATACATGTTTAGGAATTCAACAGGAACATAAGGAGGCATGAATACCATCAGTTATCCCTCCTTAATTGTTTTGATCTGGCTTTTGCATCACTAATCTTAACTTCATTAGCAACTTGAGTAGATTCATTTATAGCTTTTTTAACATCTTCTTTTATCTCTTTTCCATCATTTTTCCTATTCATTGTATAATTAATAGATAACCATGAAGCAATGATGAATGACATCATCAGAATACTGGACTCCAGAATTGTATCGAAACCTCTAGTGTAATATAAAATTTCATCTATTAACCCACCAGGAGATGAATAAATCGAAGTGCCGAAGTATGGGGAAATTGATGATATCCATTGAGCCAATGGAGACATATATCCTGTTATCATACCCAATTCAGCTGCATTATCAGGATATTGAGGATTAATTATTCCAGGTTCCACTAAAACTTCACCGCCCCGCTCATAAGGGGCAAGAGCCAATCCTTCATCTGCTTGGACTTGAGGAGCTGGCCTTACATATAATTGATCTGGATTTAATGCCATCGGCACAATAAGACCAACAATTAAAATTATACCCAAACTAAATGCAAAAAGACGAGGAATATTCTTTGGATCAGCCAGTTTATTCCATAAAACTCCAATTCTCATACATCTGCCCCCATCTCTTCTAAACGAATAATAGCTCTAAATAATATTAATGTAATAATCACAGTAGTTGCAAGTAAAGTCAATAAAGCTAAAACATGATTATAACATAATAACACCAAACATACACCTATGGATGCGACTTCGGCATTGAATGTTCTAACAATAGGGTCATTAACACCAGGCCCCCATGCAGTAGCAATACTTCCGATAATTGCTAAGAAAATACCAAAGTAAAAGAATATTTGAACCTCAATCATGCAATTCACCACTTTTTACCTTGTTTTTTCTAATTTCATTGATTTTGACAATAGCTAAAATGAATACTAATGTTGATAATGGATCAACTAATGCTGCAAACAATGCAACATCAAGATATTTGAATAAGACAACAACCAATACAAATCCTGCATCAAGGATAGAAAACATTATAACTTTATCTAAAGGTTTTTTGAGAAATATTATTCCAAATGCACCTATAACCATTAAAGCTATTGCAATTATTGATACAAATTCCATTTTGTCTCACTCCAATAGTATTTCATCATCTAGCTTATTCAATGTATATGCAATTGCATTAGCACTGATTGTAGAACAAATAAAGAATGCTGCAGCAACTACAAGGGCAAAAGGAGTATTGATTACCAAAGCAATAATGGCAGAAACTCCAAAACCAATAACATTCAAATATAATAATCTTTCAGCCCTATTTTGAGTTATCAAAGCTCTTAATGCTACAAAAATGACGATAATTCCAATAATTTCAACATACATCTAATCACTCCTTTGCATGCCTATTGAGTTTTTGAGCTATCTTTCCCAAAATTATAGATGCTCTAACTTGATCAATTCCCTGAATGGTCAAAATTGCAATAACCATTCCTACAATAAACATTTCAGGAGTTAAACCAACAAATGAACAAACAAAGACAATCATTGTTGCAGTTAAACTTCCAACAGTTCCAGCATATCCTGGATCAGCACATAACCTGTTTCCAATAAATACTAAAAATGCAGCTATTATCCCCCCAGGAATTCCCAAAAGGAAATATCCGATTGAAGCTAATAATGTACCTGCGGATGCGTCAGGAGAACATAAGATATTACCCTGGAAAAATCCACCTGCAATGTCTCCACCTCTTTTTTTGACATTTTCCCCAACAATCCTTGCACCTTTAACACCGGGTTGTTCAGGAAGTCCGAAATAAGTATCCACAATTACAAAATTCAGCCAACATAGAATAGCAGCAATTACAATTCCAATAATTTCGTTCATTGCATCTCCTCCCCAACATCATCATCCAAAGGCTTTGGAAATACAAAATCGAACAAATACTTTACGAATAATGCGGACAGGACACCTATGGCTGCCGCCAATACCAATCCGTTATAGATAAAAGTATAGTTCAAAACTAGAAATATTGAAAAAATACCAATAGCTATTATTGGAGTCGGATATAATGCACTTACATCAAAAGAATACCTATATGGTTTGCTAGGCAATAATGGGACTCTTAAAATTAATGCCATTACAATTGAAACTACCATAGTTACAATATAAGCCAATAAAACATCAGACAAACTGAGAGTTATGTTGCCAAGCCCATAAACATTGCCGTATGAAGCAAAAAATATGGTATCAAACACCAAATCAAACATATTATTAGACTCCTCTTAAGCAATAAATATACATATAAAAGTATATAAATATTGTTACTTAAAAATAATTATAACATTTCTAATATTATTTTAATAAACAGTTTACTACCCTATAAGAGTTAAATTCTTTTTAACTTTAATTTAAATTAAAAAACTTAAAAAAAATACTGTTAATCGAATAACGGGAAAAAGAGGATTAGTATATGGACAAACAAGTGAAAAATTTTAATACCCGGCTGAGAACAATCAAACTTAGGGAACTTATTATAGGAGTTCTGATTGCGTTAATACTAACCGGAGTATTAATGGTAATTTTCCCTATTATCGAAACAAACGATGATTTATTAATGATAGTATTTTTAATTCTGATTTTGATATTCTTCATTTGGTGTTTAAAAGGCACAGAAGGGTTAAGCGCAAATCTTGAAAATCTGCTTTTAAAGGATACGAAAAATGAGATATTATATGTGTTTGCACTAAACATTATTTTTGCATACATTTTTTTATTTTCCATTGTCGTTTTAGACGCGATTATTGGAATAAGTGACCCCACATGGGTAAGTATAATCGATATTGACTCAGTATCATTAACTCCAACTGCATTCCTATACACTGCAATATCCTCAATAATTTTTGCACCGGTATTGGAAGAGTTGATATTTAGAGGAGTTATATTCAACAGGCTAAAAATCAGAACCGGATTCATACCAGCCATGCTGATTTCTTCGTTTTTATTTGCAATTGGCCATGATTTCGGAGGTATAATCAGTGCATTCCTATTTGGAATGTGCATGTGCATTTTGTACATGAAAACAGACAATATTCTGGTTCCCATGAGTGTTCACTTTATAAATAATGCCGTTGCAACGGTTCTTGAAATAACCCCTATCGATTCGATTTTAACTTCATTCCCATGGATAATTTTATTAGGCATAGCTATTTTTATTGCAACACTATTGCTGATGAAATATATTCTAACAGAAACAAGAACATTAAATAATGCACTGAAATAAAAAAAGAGTTAATTTAGTGGAATCCACATCCACTACATGTTTCACATTTTTCTTCTTCTAAAGGATTATAATGCTTATCCTCTTGTAAGGTTGCTGAGATAAAATACTGATCAAATTCATCCTTACTTTTTAAAACCGGAGAAAGACCTTTAAAATCACATTTTATATCTCCAGTCCCACCAATATCAACCAAAATTGGTTCACCTAATTTAAATCTTTTGAAATATGCTTCAACATCATTGATTAGAGAACCTGGAACTCTGAAATTAAAAGATAAAATATTATTCTCTTTCATTTTTAATCCAACATATTTCTGGTCTATTTCATAATTTAAACCTAATTGTTTTTTGAAAATGACGTTAGTA
>NZ_JAUNXX010000098.1:0-3068 GCF_030539555.1 Methanobrevibacter sp.
TGTTGTACATTTAAAGATTTTTTTTCAGTTTCATCAGTTGATGCTTTCATCTCACGTTTAATCCTAAACCGTTCCTGTAAAATTTTATCAATGACAGATGGAATGAAACCCTGAGGACTTTTCTTAAATTTCAGACCATGTTCAGGAGAAATATTATAATCTTCTTCATTTTCAACATCCCCTAAAACCATTACATCGGGAGATATGTTCTTGGATATGATAATGCTCGGATATAGACTTCTAAAATCGAACTGTACTAAATTCTCATGAAGTCCTGTTTCGGGTTCTTTAACGTAACCCCCCTCATTATCCTCTGCATTTGCCCTATCTGCAAAGTTGGATCCCTGTTTGTTTGGAACCACCTCATCATCAAAATAAGCCTGTTTTACTAAAAACCATTCTGCTTGCTGACCTGTTGCCATACGAGAAACATCAAATAAAGGTTGACCAATGATACGAGTAAGTTCCAAATTAAGAGGTAATGTTTGTTCTGCAATTTTTAAAGTAGATATTACATCATCAAGTGAATAATCAAAAAGGTTGTCCAATTCTTCGCCACCATTATCCCAGAACTCCCAGATTCTCTCTCCAGGAACATCAATTTTCTCTTCACCAAATAGCTCATAATAAACTCTTTCTAGAGTATATCTCTCAAGGGCCATGTATCTTCTCATAACCAGATACAAGTCTACATGGATTAATCCTTTAAGAGAAGCGGCATTAGCATAGCCCCTCCTAATATACCTAACATCAGAATCATCCATTCCAATGTTTAAATCAACCCCCAATATTTTTGCCCTATCTTTAAGATATGGGAAATCAAAATTATCTGAGTTGTAACCAACAATAATATCAACATTATTATCCTTGATAATTTTTACAAATTCTTCAATCATTTCTTTTTCAGATGAAACCTGATTTACAAAATCATCTCGAGTGTCTGAATTTGTTTTTGTAGAAATAACCTGATTTATTCCAAAATTGCTGGCCACACCAATCATAATTATCTCATCTTCTTCAGAATTAGGCATTCCATGAGGGTTTCTAACCTCTAAATCAAAACTTAAAATTCTAAAATTCTGAGGATATTCCTTAACACGTTTTAATTCATCAGTGAGTTTAATAATTTGAATGTCCTGCTTTTTAGAGTCTAAATTAAGAAATGAATCTAGTTCATCGCCTTTAACTGTAACTTCAGTCATTGGAATTACATCACGGTCCATTAGATATCTCCTATAAAATGGAATATCGAACTCTCTGATTTGGATTACACTTCCCAAATCTCTTAATTTATCCCTATTTTTAGCAAGTTCTTGGGGATGTTTAAATATAACTTTTATAAACTCTTTTTCTATTTGAAAATCTTTTTTTATAACTCTTTCAACAGATATTACATCCAAGTTATCTTTAATTTCATCCATACATTCCTCAATGTCATCAGAAACAACATATAGATAAGGTTCAAATGTATCATCCAATAAAATTATATTTTTATCATTATAATCTTTTGAAAACAAACGGATTACAGGTTTATCTTCATATGTAACATAGTCAATATCTAAAATAACAACATTCTTTTCCATTTTATTCCCCGTTAATGAGATATTCTTTTCTGTAACTATCTAAAACAGCATAAGTAATTCCTAAAATTAATGGACCTACAATAAAACCAACAATTCCGTAAACCAGAGGCCCTGCTAAAAATCCTATTAACAGAATCAATGGATGTATATCCGCATAATGGCTTGATAGGGCTGGTCTAATATACATGTCTATGGTACTTAAGAAAAATCCAAAGAACAGTACTATGATAGCTCGAACATAATTTCCTGATGCCACATCAATAAAGAATAATGCCCAATAAATTGGCCAAGGTCCAAAGACTGGAATCAATTGAAGAATACCAGTTAAAACACCTAAAAAAATACCGAATGGATAACCTAAAAGACTATAACCGATACATCCAAAAATACCTATGATTAAAGAAGTTAGAAAGTGTCCGTAAAATATACTCTTCAAAACATCTTCTATAGATTTGATAGTATTGTCAAAAAAATTTTTAGAATCATCTGGAACAAATGACCTGATAAAACTTAAACATTTATCACCATCTCTAATAAAGTAAAATACTGAACAAACTAAAATAAACAAATCCAAAGTAATATTTGTTAATTTACTAAGAAATTTAACACTATAACTTAAAATATAACTTCCAACATTATTGATCGAAGAACCTATATAGGAATTGATTGAATTTAAATCAATGCCCGATGGCAAATACATGGAAATTTGGGATACTGCACCACTTAAATCCGTATTATTATTAGCCATAACCCAACTTATGAATGTGGAAATTTCAAATACAATGTAGAAAACCAGCAATATTAATGGTATTAATACTACAACCATTGAAAGTAAAATAGAAGGCGAAGTAAATTTTAGTTTGGATTGAATTTTACAAGCCACAGGTCTGATTCCATAAGCCAAAATAGCCCCTAGAATAACCATATTTAAAACTGGAAATACAAACATCAAAGATATAAATACTAAAACAACTACCAAAAGTACTGGAGGATTTAAATAATCTTTAATGTTAATTCCCATTAATATCACCAATTAATATTTTACGCCAGAAGCATCCCTTCTATATTTGGCAAATTCAGTTATTTGATTAATTTTATCGTTTTCAAAAACAGGACCTTCCACACAAATTCTCCAACCTTCACTGTCAACACAACATTGTCCACATATTCCAAGAGCACATTTCATATATCTTTCAAGAGAATACTGTGCAGGTATGGAGGCATCTTCAAGGATATCGAATATTCCTTTCATCATTATCTCAGGTCCGCAAACAAATGCATAATCATAAGTTGAATTTTCAAGCAAATTCCTAAGACAGTCAGTAGCAAAACCCTTAAATCCAAAACTTCCATCATCCGTACAATAATGAACATTTGCAGCGAAATTTTCAAGATTTTCGCCGAATAATAATTCTTCCTTTGTTTGAGCAGCAACAATAACATCAACATTGTTTCCTTTTTTGACTAAATCCATAGATATGGCAT
>NZ_JAUNXX010000098.1:3078-4055 GCF_030539555.1 Methanobrevibacter sp.
GCATTAATTGGAGCCATACCAACTCCGCCCCCGACAGCTAGAATATTTTTTCCTTCAAATGAATTATCAAACCCATTTCCATAACTGCCTCTGATACCTATTTTATCACCAATAGATAACTCATGGAGCTGTGATGTGAATTTACCTATATTTTTAACAGAAATAGCTAATTCATTATCATTAATTTGTGATATAGACATTGGTTTTTCATTTTTAAAGTTCCAAACCATTACAAATTCACCAGGATTCGGGCGTCCAAATTCTTCCATGTCCCAATTAAATTTAAAAGTCTTTATAGTAGGAGTTTCATCAATAATTTCTTTTATTTCAACAATTTTTGGCTCGTTAATCATTTTTTTACAACTCCTCATGTGCTATTCCAACCATATCATCAATGGACGAAAATCCTTTTTCAACCATGAATTTTTCCAATCCTCGATTAATACTGTCAAATACTTCGACACCTTCATCCATGATGGCAGTACCAATTTGAACTGCTCTTGCGCCTGCATAAATAAATTCCACCACATCTTCATAATTATAGATTCCACCAACACCAATCAATGGAACATCAACTGCCTCATAAACTGAATAAACATTGCTAATTGCAATTGGTTTAATGGCCTTACCGCTCATTCCACCTGATTTATGGAACAGCACAGGTTTTGCAACATCAATATTAATCTTCATTCCAGGCCCCAATGTGTTAATTAAAGACAATGCATCAGCACCGGCATCTTCACAAGTTTTTGCTATTAAAGTAATATCAGTTACATTAGGTGTTAATTTTGCAATGATTGGAACATCAGATGCATCTTTTGCAGCAGACACTATAGTATGACTTAAATTACAGTCCTGACCTATTGAAGCACCAAAACCTTCCATTGCATGAGGACATGAAATATTCAGCTCGATCATATCCACCAAAGGATTAATCTCTTCAACCAAACTACTAAATTCATCAGGAGTGGCACCAT
>NZ_JAUNXX010000099.1 GCF_030539555.1 Methanobrevibacter sp.
ATTTCTCCAACAGCTTTACACATGTAGTATACACCACTTAAGTCAATGTGGATGTGTCTTTCCCATTCTTCGTTGGATTGGTCAGTAACCATTTTGTTGTTTCCCATACCTGCTGCGTTAACTAAAATATCAATTCTACCGTATGCATCCATGACTTTTGCAACAGCTGCAGTGATACTATCATAGTCTCCGACATCACATACTGCGTACATCACATCGGTTCCGAATTCTTTTTCGATTTCAGCGACGTTTTCTTGAAGTCTTTCTTCTCTTCTAGCGAATAATGCTAATTTTGCACCTTGGCTTGCATATGCTTGAGCAATTTGCCAACCAAGACCTGATGAAGCACCGGTAATAAGTGCTACTTTGTCTTTAATATCGAAATAGTTTTTCATATTTTATACCACCTTAGGCATACGCCTACAATTAAATATTATCAAAATAAACTATTTAACTATTATTATATGATTTTACAGAAAAATTTCAAAAAAAATCATGATATATTCTATAAAATATAAAAAATACTCATAATTATAAACAAATATGTACTTAAAGATTAATAAGCTTAAAAATAAATAAATAATAAAATAAATTAAAAAATTAAACAAAAAGAAATGTGATTAAATGATTGAAGAGCAGACAAAAAGCTATTCTAAAAAACAAATCTATAAAATATTACACCCCTGGGTCAAAGAATGGTTTGATTTAAAGTTTGATGATTTTACACCTGCTCAAAAAAAATCAATTGTGGATATACATAAAAAAAACAGCATCCTAATCTCATCACCAACAGGTTCCGGAAAAACATTAACCGCATTTTTATCAATCATAAGTGAATTGACAACATTGGCGGAAAAAAACCAATTAGAAGATAAGGTTTACTGCATATACATCTCACCACTAAAAGCATTGGACAATGACATTGAGAAAAATTTAGATGAACCTCTTAAAGGAATTGAAGAGATTGCTGGAAAAGATTTGGGAATAAGAAAAGCTGTGAGAACTGGAGACACAACACAGTATCAAAGGCAAAAAATGCTTAAAAAACCACCGCACATCCTAATTACAACTCCCGAAACATTATCCATTTTGCTTGTTGCACCAAAATTCAGAGAAAAGTTAAGTGGAGTCAAGTATGTCATTATTGACGAAATACACTCCCTTGCCGAAAATAAAAGAGGAGTTCATTTAAGTTTATCACTTGAGCGATTGCAGCATTTAATTGGCCCATTTACAAGAATAGGCTTATCTGCAACTGTTAGTCCAATAGAAGAAGTTGCAAAATTTCTTGTCGGATATGAATATGGAGTTGGAAGAAACTGCAAAATAGTCAATATAAATTATTTGAAAGAATTGGACATGGAAGTAATGTGTCCTGTAAGTGATATTGTCCTTGCAGATGATGAAGACACAAGACTTGGAATGTATGATTTGATTGATGATTTGATTTGGGAAAATAAAACAACATTAATCTTTACAAATACCCGAAGTGGTACAGAACGTTTTGTTTACAATCTGAAGAAAATGTATCCTATGCATTATAATAGCAAAAATATAATGGCTCATCATTCTTCGCTGTCAAAGGAAGTTCGTCTAGAAACCGAAAATATGCTGAAAGAAGGAAAATTAAAAGCTGTTGTTTCATCAACATCCCTCGAACTTGGAATTGATATCGGGTATATCGACTTAGTCATTTTAATCAACTCTCCGAAATCTGTTGCCAGAGCGCTCCAGAGAATCGGAAGAAGCGGTCACAGATTACATGAAAAATCGCGTGGAAAAATCATTGTAACCGACCGTGATGACCTGGTTGAATGTTCAGTATTGCTCAAAAATGCCAAAGAAGGAAAAATTGATAGGATCAGCATACCAACTAATTGTTTAGATGTGCTTGCCCAACACATTTACGGGATGAGTATTGAAAATCCATGGGATATAGATTATGCGTATGACGTGATAAAGAAAAGCTATTGCTATAAGGACCTAAGTCGAGATGACTATGAAGATGTTTTGAGTTATATGGCTGGAGAATATCCGGAACTTGAAGAGAGATATGTTTATGCAAAAATCTGGATTGATTATGAAAATAATATGTTTGGAAAACGTGGAAAACTAGCCAGAATGCTTTATTCAACAAATATTGGAACAATACCCGATTCATCAGGAGTGCTGGTCAAATGTAATGGAGAGACTGTTGGAAAAATTGAAGAAGAATTTTTAGAAAGGCTTAAAAAAGGAGATACTTTTGTTTTGGGTGGAAATACTTATAGATTCAACTATGGTAAAGGAATGACAATCAATGTAAGTCCTGCAAGCGGACTTCCCACAATACCTTCCTGGTTTTCACAGCAACTCCCATTATCCTTTGATTTGGCAATGGACATTCAGAGATTCAGAGCACATATGGATGTTAAATTTAGATATGGGCGAAGCAAAGAAGAAATTATGGAATTTATTCATGAATACTTGTATGTTGATAATTTTGCAGCGAATTCAATTTATGAATACTTTGTGGAACAGTTCAAATATGCTCAAATTCCAAGCAATCAAAAATTATTAATCGAATATTACAAAGGCTTTGGAGGCAGAAGATTTGTGATATTCCACTCATTATTTGGAAGAAAAGTTAATGATGCACTTTCACGTGCAGTTGCATATGTTGTTGCTAAACGATATAACATTAATGTAACAATATCTATTTCAGACAATGGATTTTATTTAAGCTCCGACGGCAAAATTGGAGGATTAGAATCATTTAGAGAATTAACTCCCGAAAACTTTGAAAATGTCTTAACACAATCACTAAATAAGACAGAAACTCTAGCTTCAAGATTCAGGCATTGTGCGGGAAGATCTTTAATGACCCTAAGAAGATATAAAGGAGAATCCAAATCTGTTGGTCGTCAACAAGTCCGTGGAAAAATTCTTTTAAAATTTGTGCAGGAAATGGACGATAATTTTTCCATTCTAAAAGAGGCCAGAAGAGAGGCTCTTGAAGATTATATGGACATCAAAAATGCAATGAAAATAATTGAATGGGTTGCATCAGAAGAAATGGAAATTAAAACTATTAATACTGTAATTCCAAGTCCTTTTGCATTTAATTTAATTTCTCAAGGATATTTGGATGTGTTAAATCAAAATGATAAAGCAGAATTTACAAAACGGATGCATATGGCAATTTTAGACCAGATAAAAGATAAATTAAAAGACATTTATTAAGTAAAAAAAATAAATACTTTTATTAACCATATTCAATAATGATTAATAGGTGATGATTATGACCAAATGGAAAGCTGTAATAATTGGTTTTATTTTAGCAGTGATTGTTCAATCATATTTCGCAAGTGTCGAATTTTTTGGTTTATTAATTGTAGGATTTGTCACAGGATTTATTGCCAGTGATGGTGCTTTTGGAGGGCTGTGGAATGCAGCTGTTGCAGGAGCATTAGGCACCATAATCTCAGCAATTCTATTCATTTTACTTGCCACATTTGGTGGAAGCCTATTTGGATTATTTGGAGGTCTGACAGGATTTACAATTTCAGGACTTTCAAGTTTAGTCGTAATTATTGAAAAATTAATATATTACGCAATTGTAATGGGAATAACCGGAGCAATTGGGGGCGCAATAGCTTCAAAAAAATAAAAATTAATGTTTATGGAGATATATTATGAGATATGATTTGGGATTGGATTTTAAAGCATTGGTATTTGGAGCAGCAATAGCTGCAGGATTTATATTGCTGGGATATCAATACAATGATTGGTTATATCCATTTTCAGCAATAGGACTTTTATATGCTGGATATGGGCAAGGAAACATTAAAACAGGAACACTAATGGGCGCACTTGCATCAACACTGATTGCAATTTTATATTTAGACGGATACCTTGGCCAACCTACCGGTTTTTTCTTAACTGAAAATGGAATTATCGCAGTAGTTGCTTTAATCATTATTGTTGGGGCAGTAATTGGTTTTGTCGGCGCATGGACAAAAA